>VMGU01000001.1 GCA_007376745.1 Parcubacteria group bacterium Athens0714_26 | reverse complement strand
ACCAGACGTCCGCATTGGTCGATTGGACTTATTTCGCCCTTACGTTATATTTGTAATAAATTAACAGTTGAAAAGTCTCAAATGTTATGGACGAGTACAGCTGTTTGACAATATTGTGGCAAGAGGTATAGTTATGTTTACGTTTATATTTATTCGTTCTTTTATATAAAGTAATATTTTAGGAGAAGTGAGGCGGCAATTCGCTACTATGCGTTTTGCTCCTATCCCCGATGCCTTAGGCTTTAGCTTTGGGTATCAACTTCTCCTAATTTTATCTCTACAATAATTTAGCCGGCATCTAATAAAAATGAAAGGAGGTACGGTAACGAGTGTTTTGCATCGCCAAACTTTATAAGAAAAGAGGTGAAGGGTGATTATTCGTAAAGGAGAGATAAATTTTGGATGGGGGAAAATTAAATATGTGTGGACAAGCTCAAATGGCGGCAAATGAGGTCAGGATAAACAAGGATATAATTTTATTAAAAGTGGAATTAAGCGGTTATAGAGATTGAAGCGTTGTCTTCCGAGGATGTGTATGACGGAGTTGACCGGACGAATCTCATTTTTGCAAAAAATGAGATTAATCAAAAAAGAGCCATGTGTTATGCCGCGCTGTCCGATTTTAGGGAAGCCCTTATAAGAATAAGAAATAAGACTTACGGATTTTGCGCGTGCGGACGCAAGATAGAATCTGAACGCCTTAAAGCTCGCCCTACGGCCAATGACTGCGAGGCATGTGCGTCTAAAGGTAAAAGACTTTCGTAATTACTTAAGTTTCAACCCACACATAGGCTCTGTCAGGTATACCTGACAGAGCTTTTTTTGATGTTTTGCCAGCGGCTAATTTTTAAAATAAAAGAGGCAAACCGTGAAGGCTTACCTCTTAATAAATAAAGAACAAACAAAAAGGATGTTATAAATGGTCCGGACCTGAAATTATTGCTGGTCGTGGGACTCAAGGAAATCTTGGTAGGAGCATACGACTCCGCTATCGTCCGTGCATATGGTCTTTTTGCCCATTTTCTCACCCCCTCCCCCGTGTAAATGTGCAACTATATAATATATTATAGCATACTCACCATAGCATGTCAATAGCAAATGGTTGACAAGACTTATAAAACCTGCTATACTATATTCAGAACATTATAAAATAAATACGTGGAGGAAATAATGAAAAAATTGATGTTTTTGGCAGTATTGGTGGTTTCTGTGTTGGCGTCAGTGGTTATTTTAAAAAATGGACAGAAATCCATTTTGAAATATGATCAAGATCCTGTTGTCTGGGCACACGAACATAATATTAAAATTGTGGGCTGGAGAATTTACGAAGTGCAGTCTGCCGCCGAAAGCACATGGGATCTGGCGGAAACATGTTCCGTGAAAACCGACACGCGTCTGCTGGTAGACATTATTGTCAGCAAAAACAAACTGAAAAATAGTTTGTACGCCGGCCAGCAAGTTTTATTGCCCATCATCAATTAGTTTCATTATTTATTTCCATCAGTTCTTTTCAGTTAGTTTATGGGCGAGGGAGCAATCTCTCGCCCAATTTTTTTATTTTCGCCCACAATATTCTGAGCCGCACCGAAGGATTATCAAATTAAAAATCAAAGGCGAAAATATCCTGAGCTCGTCGAAGGATTACCTTAGTGATGTCCCGCAGTAAGTTGCGGAGTAATTACTCTTTTAAAATTAATACTACGCCGAGTGAAATTTATATCATTCGGCTTTTTTGTTTGTAGGTTTGGCGGTGTGTCTAGGATTTAAACTTTTTAACGTGAGGCTATTGAGGGGTTTTCTGAAGCTTGTCTCGACGGCTCAATTTAGACGTCTTAGTCAGTGCCCATTTTTTTCGGAAAGCAATAAATCTTCAAAAATTTCATCAACACCACACTGTGCCAGCTTTTCGTTGTAAGTAATATTAATAATTCCACACCCATTTAGATATGGCTTAGACATCCTGATTAATTCTATGATATCTTCTAGCCATTGGAAAAGATTTTCAACTCCCATCTCAATATGGGTAGGTGTGAAATTGGCATCGTTGTGCGTTTCAGCATTATCTCTATGAACTTTTAATGATTTGATGACCGATTCGTGAGGGGTAATCTGTTTTCTTATAGAATCTGACAATGTTTGGTCATCGAGTTTCATTAGGACATACTCTAAACAAATTCGGGGTTTTAATTTTTTCTTATCATATGGATGGTATGCTGGGTCGAAGAGTCGTGCAGTCGACAATATCCATCCGTGTTGCAATGTTGGGATAGCGATGCTCCAAAAATTCTTATATTTACACCCGTGCTTCCGAGTGAAATTTTCTAGACCAAATGGTCCAATTTCAGGATCAAGTTTGTTCCAGCGTACTTGATGTTTCGCAAATTCATTATTTGCCGAAAACCATACACAAAGTTGCTGATGGGCAACGTTCGCATGTTTAATAAATTTACTAAATATATCGGTATCTAGCATAGCTCTCTAATTTAAAAAATGATGCTTATCTATTTTACTACCGCTTCGCGCCGACCATATTTTTGACGGAAATTTGAATTCCGAATTTTGGCGGGGACGATGCCCGGGACTTTGAACCGACTCGTCCTGAGCAAAGTCGAAGGAAAAAGCGGCTCAAATTCGAGGATCTTGATAAAAGTATACAGAAACTAAGAGTTATCTACAAAGTTCATCCAGAATGGTTCGAGACGCCAAAGCCGAAGTCGGATAAGGGGCAAAGTGCCGTAGATTATTCAATAATTTAATGTCAGCGCTATAAATTATTTTTAATTTTATCACTAATACTATTTGTCTTCTCGATAATTTTATTTCTCATCTCCCCAGTGATCTCACCAATTTCTTTATCCGTTTTTTCTGCATTAGCGATTATTTCATCCAACTTATCTAGAGTCGGATTTGTAAAATTAGTCCCACTCATAATTAAATGCAAATTGATCTGATAATTCTTGATTACGTTTATATTATCTGTTGCCATAGTACTCAATTTGTTTAGCATCTCATTCCATCCTTCACACTCTTCTCTGAAATACGTATCCGCATAAGCAGTCACTATCTGAAATCCATCGTCAATATCTCTTTTTGACAGGGTATCATTAAAATCCATGAATACTTGCTTATTCTTTATCGCTTCATGGTGGCTCTTTAGAGTTTTGACGATAATGTCACTTTTTTGCCTTATTGCAATCAGTTTACTTATTATTGCTAAACCATTGTCTCTCACCGACTCCCAAACATTCATGTTATAGGTTAGCTTTCTATCTTTGGTATTCTGCCAAATACTGACCATAAGAGTAATGACTGTTAAGAATCCCAGCACAAAGTTGGCATCAATCTTTTGTTCAGAAAGGTAATCTCTAAATGTGGGGCATGCCAAATACAGGCCAAAAAATAAAACAACAATTGTTATCAATATCTGTACTATTTTTCCCTTCAATATGTTTCTTGGGTGCAACAAGCTACTCATAATCCTAATGTTTTTTATCGCGAGGTGGGTATGGATCGTTTCCGGGGGCTACTGTATCGCTGTCTCGGATTGGCCCTTTTGGACTGTGGATCCTCACTTCACCACCACCAGTATTAGCAGAAAACTCTTTTGCCGCTTTCTCTGCCTCTGCTTGGGTGTCATAATGACCAGCAGCTCGATCAGCTCCTTCTCTTTTTGCTTTCCAATCACCTGATTCTTTGTCTTTTGTAACGTGGTAATTTGCCATAGTTTTTTGTGGATAAGTTATACTTGTATACATTCTAATTATCATCTATACTATCAGTATGCTCACAAAAAAGCAAGTGCAAGTCCTTGATTTCATCAAATCTTATAGAGCAAGGCATGAATATGCTCCCTCTCTTGAGGAAATAAGGCAAAAATTTAAACTAGCTTCTGCTTCCACGTCTCACTATTACATCAGTAAACTTCAAGATGCTGGATTTCTGAATAAAGAACACAATCAACCACGAGCTGTCTCGACAGTAGAAGCAAAGCAGATGATAGAGATTCCTATTCTTGGGGCAATCGCCGCAGGTCAGCCAATCGAAGCCATAGAAATTTCTGATGAGACTATCACGATAGCAAAAGATGAAATTGGAAAGCAAGGCAAACACTATGCCCTGCGAGTTCAAGGTAGCAGTATGATCGATGAAGGTATTTTTGATGGTGATATTATTGTAATCCGTAAACAGGATGTGGCAGAAAATGGTCAGACCGTTGTGGTAGTCATTGATGACAATGAAGCAACACTCAAAAAGCTGTATCGTGAAAATGGGAAGTTCAGACTCCAGCCGGCAAATCCGACACTTTTCCCAATTTATCGTGATGAAGTAGAAGTGAGAGGTGTTGTCGTTAAAATTATTCGCAATCTTGAATCACAACTTGATCAAGGGCAATCAAGAGATGAGAAGTACGTCCGTAAAATAGATTACTCCTGGGACTATAGAGGTGAAAAAACAAAATCATACACGCACGGAATACATACTTATCCCGCAATGTTTATTCCACAGGTTGGACGAAGATTACTAGAAACTTATAGTAAAGAGGGTGATACAATTTGCGATATTTTTTGTGGCTCTGGCTCAGCTTTAGTCGAAAGTAGATTGATAGGGAGAAATGCTTATGGTATTGACCTTAATCCTCTAGCTATTTTTCTTGCGAAAGCAAAAACAACCCCAATCAATCCTCAAAAATTAACAAAAGAATATCTCACTTTACTTGATAGAGTAGAAAAAATTAAAGATAACGAGATAAAAAGACCAGATTTTAAGAATATTGATTTTTGGTTTAAGGATAAGGTAATCGTTAAACTTGCGAAATTAAAGAAAGCTATACGAGAAATAAAAGATGAAACCATTCAGAATTTTCTAATGGTCGCTTTTAGTGAGACAGTTCGCTATTCCTCAAATACAAAGACTGGGGAATTTAAACTAGTGCGTGTTAAAGGGGAAAAACTGGAAAAACATGATCCGGATGTTATTGGGATATTTCGCAAACACACAGAGAAAAATATCGCCGGAATGAGTGAATTTTACAAAGATGCAAAAAAGGATTCGTGGACAAAAATAATCTATGGTGATTCATCAAAAGACAACGGAATTAAAGCGGACTCTATTGATTGCATAGTCACCTCACCTCCATATGGTGATAGTCGTACTACGGTAGCTTACGGACAGTTTTCTAGGCTCTCTGCCCAATGGATTGATGTATTTGAAGACCCAAATGATGCCTCTGGGGTAGATAACGACCTCCTTGGGGGTAGAGCTACCAAAAATTTGATTCACACACTTTCATCTGGTTATCTCAAAGAATCATTAGAAAAAATTGCTAAGCAAGACGAAGCAAGGGCAAAAGATGTATTGAGTTTTAATCTCGGATTGAATGAATGTTTGAAGCATTCTCATAGAATACTTAAACCAGGAAAATACTTTTGCCTCGTTGTCGGAAATAGACTGGTTAAACAAGTACGAATTCCAACCGACTTTATTATTGCGGAATTAGCAGAAAAGATAGGTTTTACTTGCGAAGATATAATTGTCCGAAATATTCCGGGGAAAAGAATGCCAATCAAAAACTCTCCAACAAATATTGTTGGCGCTCTAGAGGAAACAATGAATAAGGAAAGTATTGTTGTCCTAAGGAAGAATTAGAGAATTTTTTTCTGAATCTTAAACAAAAGTGGTAGAGATTTTTCGGTCAGGCGAAATGCCGAGCCGTGGTCATGTGGTTTACCTGCGTTTTTACCACTATGATAAACGCCTAAGCGGATATCATATTTTGAGTGAGCAAGAAACTTAGTTGGATCAATTTCTTTCAAAACATAAGCATCTTTATAGTGAAAGTATTCGTGCCCCCGAATCTTTTTTGTTTCAGCACGAACCAATATCAACCCATCTCCTATTTTTTCGATAGCTTTTTTCCTCAAAAACGCCAAACTGTAATATCCTAAAAGCTTGCCCTTTTTGAGAATCAATAATTTCCCTTGCTTCTCATCAATAGTAGCCTGAAATCCCATACCATTTCTCTTACCATCACTGATGGTTTGATGAAGAATTTTAATCTTAGGAAATTCAGGATCGGGATAACCGAAGCGTTTTCTTATTTCAGCGTTTGTAATACCTTCCGGACTCTTGGTGAACAAGGTCATCATCGAAAGAGTATTAAGTCTTTGAGATTTTAATTCCATTACTCCAAAGTCTGGCAGAGCAATATTGTTTTCCGTAATACCGAGATAGTCCTCTAAAGTTTTGCCTATTCCAGTATTGTGACTGCGATTAGATTTAATCCACCCCTTTTTTGAGAGTTCTTGAAGTGCTTTTTTAATTTGGGTTAATGTTCGTTTTTGCATATTACTTTTGTCCAAGAAGCCTTATTCTACTTCGGTTCAAAGTTGCCAATCTGGCGGTGAGGGAGAGATTCGAACTCTCGATACGGATTTAAACCCGTATAACAGGTTAGCAACCTGCCGCCTTCAGCCTCTCGGCCACCTCAGCCACCTCACCAATACTTTTAGAGTTTAAGCTAAATTGACCTAATATTCAATTGTTTCAAGGCCTGTTTTTTGGACAAAATCGGCTATTTCTGTTATTTTTAGTCAATGACTTCGGCCACCGAAAATAAAACATTGAAACGCCCGCCCATAGTGGTGGTTGTTGGACATGTAGACCACGGCAAGACCAGTCTTTTGGATTATATCCGTAAGACCAACGTGGTTGCCAAAGAGGCCGGCGGCATAACGCAGTCCATAGGCGCGTACGAAATTATACATAATAACAACAAAATAACTTTTATTGACACTCCTGGTCACGAGGCATTTTCTAAAATGCGTGTTCGCGGCGCTCATGTGGCCGACATCGGTATTTTGGTGGTTGCCGCGGACGAAGGCGTAAAGCCGCAAACCAAAGAGGCAATCAAGGCATTACAAGATTCAAAAACTCCTTTTATAGTGGCCATTACTAAAATAGATAAATCTAATGCCGATATAGAGAAGATAAAAAATGACCTGACTGCTAATGGCGTTTTACTGGAAGGTTATGGAGGGAGTATAAGCTATCACGGAATTTCTTCAAAAACCGGAGAAGGCATTAACGAACTTTTGGATTTAATAGTGCTCACCGCAGAGGTAGAGGATTTAAAGTATGACGCTACAAGCCACGGCAAAGGAGTGATTTTAGAATCAGAGCTGGACAACAGGCGAGGCCTTACGGTTAATGTGATTTTAGAGGACGGCAGTTTGAAACTGGGAGACATTATTACTACAGCCACCGCCAAAGGCAAGATAAAAATTCTGGAAAACTTTTTAGGTGAAAGGGTTAAAGAGCTTTATCCGTCCAGCCCAGCGATTGTCTTGGGTTTTGAAAATTTGCCGCAAGTCGGCGAAGAATTTTTGGCCGGTAAGTTAACTGTTGAAGACTTAGAAAAGATCAAGTCAAAAATAAATGTTAAAAAATCAGTAGTTAAATCCGAAAAAGACATAGTTATAAGATTAATTTTAAAAGCCGATGTGGGCGGGTCGCTCGAAGCTCTTAGCGAGCTCATTAAAAAAATTCCCTTGGGAGAAAATCAGGGGATAGAATTTATCGGCGAATCAGTGGGAGATATCGCAGACGGCGACGTTAAGGATGCTATTGCCACAGGGTCTATTATCATAGGTTTCAGAGTGCGCGCCAATAAGGCGGCGGAAAACCTCGCTAAAGACAATAAAATAGCCATTATCAACTCGGAAATTATTTATGAACTCATAGAAGCCGTAGAAAGTTATCTGAAGAATTTGGATGAAAAGAAAATAGAAGGCGATTTTGAGGTTTTGGCGGTGTTCGGCAAAAAAGCCGGCAAGCAAATCATCGGCGGACAGGTGATAAAAGGCATTATGAAAAATAATTCCTGGATAGAAATTCAAAAAGGAAAGGATATTATTGGTAAGGGTAAAATTATCAATCTTCAGCAGAATAAAAAAGACGCGGTTAGCGTTACCGAGGGTAAAGAGTGCGGGATATTGCTTAGTGGCGACGTAAAAATAGAAATCGGATATCATTTTATATTGAGATGAAACATCGCCCGCAAAGAGTTGGCAGTTTAATACAGGAAAAACTTGCCGAGATTATGGTAAGGGAAATGGAGTTTTCCGGAGCCTTGGTGACTATTACCGGGGTGAATGTGGCTAAAGACTTGGAAAACGCCGCGGTCAGCTTTAGTGTTTTTCCTTCGGATAAATCCGAAAAAGTATTGGGGATTCTGAATAAATTTCAGGGCCGGCTACAATATTTATTAATGCAAAAAATAAGTATCAAGCCGATGCCCAGGATATATTTCAGAATTGATTACGGGCCGGAGAATGCCGTCAGCGTTGAAAAAGCCTTGCTGGAACATAGCGATTAATTTATTATTTAAAAAGGAATTTTAAAGTTGTTTTAAGCCGCAGTCCAGCATAAGATTTTGAGTGTGTGGCGTCGTAGCCAAGTGGTAAGGTAAATTTGTCTGTCCCGACGCACTATTTTAAATTAAAATAAGAAAGTCGGGATCCCGACATAAAATTTGAGGCGGCCTGGTAGCCAAGTGGTAAGGCAGGAGTCTGCAAAACTCTTATACGCGAGTTCGATTCTCGCCCAGGCCTCAAATTTTTCGTCGGGACAAAACTCTTATACGTGAGTTCGATTCTCACCGACGCCTCAGAATCTTATCGCAGGACAAGTTCTTAATATAATTATTATGCTCGGGTGGAGAAATTGGCAAACTCACAGCACTTAAGATGCTGCGCCGTAAGGCTTGCGGGTTCGACTCCCGCCCCGAGCACCCTAAATAATTAAAGTGGTAAACTTTAATTATCGGGCGATCAATCCCGTGCAACGGGATTGATTTAGCCAATATTAAAATCTCAGTTTTTATTTAATGGAACAAAATATTAATGATAAAAAAGAAAAACTGTCTTTTCGGCAGTTTTTGAATGTTGTTTGGTGGCTTATCGGCTTTAATTTCAAGATGTCCCCTTCAGGCACTGTTTTGTATACATTGATTAGTATTTTTACTGGTTTGGATTCGTTGATAGGCGCTTATATTTTTGCAAAACTTTTGGATGGAATTATAAAAACCGCTACTAATTCTGTGGCGAAACCAACGGAAATAATCCCTTTGTTAATTTTATATTTGGTGTATAAATTAACATTTTTAGCATTGGGCTCTGTATATAATTATCTAGCTAATAAAATGTCGTATTTGGCAGATTTTAAGTCAATCCAGTTTTTAACTGACCACATTCATTCTCTTGGTATACAAACATTAGAAAATCCTGAGGTAGCTAATAAAATTCAAAGAACAAAAGAAACCATAAGAATGGTTTTTAGGGATTTTGATGGAGTAGCGTTTTTTATAACTCGGTTGACCGCACTCCTTTTGTCTTCTTTTGTTATTTTGAAAACAATGCCGATTATTTTAATTTTGATTTTTGCTTCTATGTTGCCGAAATTAATATCAAATAGAATTTATATGCGTAAATCCTGGCAATATATTCGTGCAACGACCGAGGAGAGGAGAGTCGCCAACATGATTAATACGTCTCTTTCGGAGTCGTCTAATTTGCAAGAAATAACAATCGCCTCGGTTTTTAGGTATTTACATGACAAATACAAAACTTTTATTGATAAATACATAAAAGAAAATATGGTTATTATTAAAAAATGGAATTTTTCCGGATTTATGCTCGGGTCATTAACAGAAATAACAAGTATTTTTGGATATTTTAATATTTTAAAGAATTTATTTAATAAATTAATTAGTGTTGGCGATGCGACGTTTCAAATGAGATCGCTTGATATTTTTACCGATAATTTATCGCGGGCAACTACTAACTTTGTTTCTCTTTTTGAAAGAAGTATAAGACTTAAAGAGGCCAAAGAGGTTTTTAGTATGAAGCCTATGATAGAAGACGGGCATATTGAATTAGAAAAATGTGAAACTGCGCCGGAGATAAAATTCAGCAGAGTTAGCTTTAAATACCTGAATACGGATGATTATGTAATTAAAAATTTAAGTTTAGATATAAAGCCGGGAGAAAAAATCGCCATTGTCGGTGAAAATGGCGCCGGTAAAACGACTTTGGTTAAATTATTAAGCAGGTTTTATAAAGTTGATAAGGGAAATATATTTTTAAATGATAAAAATATTAATGACATAAAAATTGACAGCTGGTATAAGAATTTAGGCGTTCTTTTTCAGGATTATAATACTTATTCGTATTTGACATTGAAAGAGAATATTTATTTGGGTGAATCGGGCGAGGTGTTAGATATGGAAAAAATTAAATTAGCGGCAAAGAAGGCTGACGTTGATTCGTTTGTGGGGGATTATAAGCATGGCTACGAGCAGGTTTTGAGCGAAAAATTTAAAGGCGGCAAACGTCCCAGTACTGGCCAGTGGCAGAAAATCGCCATTGCCAGATTTTTTTACCGCGATTCTCCCGTGGTTGTGTTTGATGAACCTACGGCTTCAATAGACGCGGTTTCTGAAAGCAGGATTTTCAGCCAGATTTATGATTTATTTAAAGGTAAAACAGTTATTATCATTTCTCATAGATTTTCCACCGTGCGAAATGCCGACAGGATTTATGTTTTAGATAAAGGACAAATTGTAGAAAAGGGTACCCACGGAGAGCTTATGAAGAAAAAAGGCAGATATGCCAAGGCATTTAAAGTACAGGCTGAAGGGTATCAATAATTTCAAGATTAGAATATAATTTCTATTCTATGAGTAGTAATAAAAAAGAATTTATTAATAGCCCGACTTTTTTTGTCGGCGTTCGCGGTAATGGCATAATCTCTTTTGGCAGCGGACAGCCGGATTTGCCGCCACCTCCGCAGATTTATAAAATACTTCCTGAGTACCATTCTTTTAAGTACGGCTTAACCCAGGGGCAGATAAATCTCCGTAAAGCCTTGGCTAAGCAGTATTCAGGAGCTCGCCCAGAGAATTTTGTTATTACTAATGGCGCTTCCGAGGCGCTGGACTTGACGATTCGCGCGCTTTCTCAAAAATTCGGAGGCGGCAAGTTATTATTATTTAGGCCGTATTATTATTCTTATCCATTTTTAGTGAAGCTTGCCGGTATGGAGCCGGTTATTTCCGATTTAAAAGAGGGAAAAATTGATTTGGACGATTTCAAAAAGAAAGTTAAGGGGTGCAAAGCGATTTTGATTAATTCGCCGTCAAATCCAACCGGAAAAATAGAGTCCATTGAAACATTAAAAGAAATTGAAAAGATCGCGCAAAAATTAGGAATTTATATTTTATCCGATGAGGTGTATAAAGACCTGATTTATGAAAGAGAAAATTATTTGCTTCATGGGCCGTACGTGGTGACTATTAACTCTTTTTCTAAGACTTACGCGATGTGCGGATTCCGGGTGGGCTATCTTTATGCCAGGGACAAGGATTTGGTTAATCGCATTGTTGAAATCAAGGCGCGTACTTCAATGAATACGAGTATTTTAAGCCAGGAGATGGCTTATGAAGCCACTAAGGTGCCGAGGAATCAGGTGGAAAGCCAGATAAAAATCTGGAGACAAAGAAGGGATATGATTTATAACGGGTTAAAAGATTTAGGCTTTGATTTGTGGAAGCCAGAAGGAGCGTTTTATGTTTTTCCTAAAATAAAAAACTCCACGCAGGCGGTGAATGATTTATTTTATAAATATAAAGTTATTGTTTATGACGGCGTGTGGTTCGGAGTCCCCGGAAGAATCCGGCTAAGTTACGCGATAGATACAGAAGACATCAAAGAAGGTCTTAAAAGAATTAAGAGCTATATAGGGTCTAAAAAAGGAAAAATTTAAAAGCTTAAATTAAAAACCCCGCCAATTTTGGCGGGGTTTTTAATCTGGTGCGGGAACGATATTTAATCAAACTTAACCTTCAGCTTTTTGGATTTCTGGCGGTTGAGTTTGGGCATATGAATGGTTAAAATCCCGTTCTTTAGGCTGGCGGCTGAATTTTCCGAATCTATTTCTTGCGGCAAAATGATAGTCCGCGAAAACTTGCCCCAATAGCATTCCTGATAAAAGTAATCTTCGTCTTTAATTTTGGCTTCTTTTTCGCGTTTACCGCGTATAGTGACCGAGTCATTATTAATGGATACGTCCAGGTCCTCTGATTTAACTCCGGCGATTGTAGATTCTACGACAATTTCGTCTTTGGCCTGGTAAACATCAATAGTCAGGCTGCCTTCTCCTTCTTCAAAAATATCCTGGCTGGCTACCGCAGAATTTTCTTTTTCAATGGAAACTATTTCGTCTTTATCATTCTCTTCGTCCGAGGTTTCTATAATTTCTTTAATGACTTCATCCTCCGCCGAACCGGCTAATTTTTCAAAAAATTTTTTAGATTCGTCTTGCATATTTTTATTTATTTTTTTAATTAATATTTATTTTATTATCAGTTTGTTTACATCTCTTTAATTTTTCAAAATCATACAGAATAAATAGCGCGAATATTATTAAAAAGATAGTCGGTGCCACCAAGTGCTCTGATATTATTATAAGAAAGTTAAAAATAGTATGCAACAAAGTAGCGGCTAAAAATCCTACCAGCGCCAATCTTATTTTTTGCCCTATTTCGTAGTGGGACAGGGAACGCGCCCAGTAGTAACCCAGTAGTCCCGAGCTTATGCTGTGCAGAAGCGTGGCGCCTATAAACCGCAGTGAAGCGGTTTCGATGCTGGGTACGCCGCTTTTAAAAACCACAGCTATGTTTTCTACGGCGGCAAATCCCAAAGCCGCCACAACCATATAAATCATAGCATCAATAGGCTCATTAAATTCCTTACGGTTATTACTTACTACAAGGTATGCTGCCAGAAATTTAAAAAGCTCTTCGATGCCGGCCAATACGAGCATTGGCAAAAAGGCAAATTGGTTAAGGTTTTTCGCGGCCAACCAATTACTAAAAAGCAGTTGTAGGCCAAGCACTATAAAAGTGCTGGCCGCCCCGGCAAGAAATGTGTAAAATATGAGTTTTTTTGGCTCCGGATGAGGGTCTTCTTCAAGATAGAAAGTAAGCCACGCAAAAGAAGGCAATAAACCAATAATTATAAGAAGGTAGTTCATTTGGAAATTGGTTATTATTTAAATTATTTCCAATTTTCTATCATTATAAATTCTTTATTTTTACCTGGTAAATTTTGATAGATTTCTTCGGTAATATGCGGCATAAAAGGATGAAGTATTTTTAAAATATCCAACAGGATGGCGGACAGTATTTTTTTAGCTTGTTCGTCGGTCCGGTTTTTGCTTAGCTCAATGTATTTATCGGCGAAGTCGTGCCATATAAAATCATATAGGATATGAAGAGCTTGGCCGAATTGGTACGCGTTCAGATTTTCTTCTATTTCTTTTTTGGTTTTTATCAGAAGGTCAATAATATTTTTGTCTTCGGACGCGAGATTTTTTTCACCGGCTAAATTTTCTGCGTCAGGATTTTCTGATTTTATCCCGGCAGTTTGCTTTAAGACGAATCGGGCGATATTCCAGACTTTATTGGCGAATTTCTTGCCGGCTACCACGGCTGTTTCGTCCCAGCGGATGTCCTGTGAGCCCATTGATTGCCAGATAAGGCCGAAGCGCGTGGCGTCGGCGCCGTATTTTTCAATAATGTCCAGCGGGTCAATGCCCGTGCCAAGCGATTTGGACATTCTGCGTCCGTCTTTGGCTAAAATCGTGCCATGAATTATAACATCGCTAAAGGGTTTTTCTTTCATAAACTCCAGTCCTGAAAAAATCATCCGTGCCACCCATAAATTAATAATATCTCTTGCTGTCGAAAGAACTTGCGTGGGGTAGAAGTTTTTTAAATCATCGGTTTTGTTTGGTTTACCCGCCGTAGTTTTAACGGAGGCGGGCCAGCCAAGTATGGCAAACGGCCACAAAGCCGATGAAAACCACGTATCCAAAACATCAGTTTCTCCCTCAATGGGGATTTTATGCCCCCACCAAATTTGGCGGGAAATGTTCCAGTCGCGGATATTTTCAAGCCACGCCATATAAGTTTTTTCCCAATGCTCGGGATAAAATTTTACCTCTCCTGTTTTTACCGCTTTGACAGCAAGCTTCGCCAACTCATCCATTTTTAAAAACCATTGCAGGCTGGGCAGGGGCTCTATAACGCCTTCGCAGCGGTAGCAAATTGCCACGTTGTGCTTATAGTCTTCTTCTTTTTCGATTAAATCCTGTTTTTTTAATTCTTCAACCACTTTTGTGCGGCATTCGAAGATTTTTAATCCGTCGCATATGGCGCCGGTCTCTTCGGTCATTCTTCCTATCTGGTTAATAATTTTGTAAATTGGCAAGTTGTGCTTTTCACCAATGCGCGCGTCAACTAAATCATGGGCTGGCGTAACTTTTACGGCTCCGGTACCGAACTCCATATCAATTTCTTCATCGGCAACAACCGGTATCTCGCGATTTTGTATTGGTAGGATTAATTTTTTACCGATTAGATTTTTATAGCGTTCGTCATTCGGATTTACCGCTACGGCGGAGTCGCCGAGCATTGTTTCCGGTCTGGTTGTCGCGACTGTTATAAATTCTTTTTCTCCGGCTATTAGATATTTAATATGCCAAAGCTTTCCGTTTTCTTCTTTATATTCCAGTTCCAAATCCGATAAGCTGGTTTGGCATTTAACGCACCAGTTTATGACTTTTTCCGCTTTGTAGAGCCAACCCTTTTTATGGTAGTGGTTAAATGCTTCATTAACAGCTTTCTGGTATTCTTCGTCCATAGTAAAGCGCGCGCGCGACCAATCCATTGAGCAGCCGATTTTTTTGAATTGGTTTAAGATAATATTCCCGTATTTTTCTTTCCATTCCCATATTTTTTCTAAAAATTTATCTCTGCCTAAATCTTGTTTGGTTAACCCCTGTTTTTTAAGTTCTTTTTCAACCACTTTTTGGGTGGCTATACCGGCATGGTCGGTGCCGGGTATCCATAAGGTTTTATAACCCTCCATCCTTTTTTTGCGGATTAAGATATCCTGTATGGTGGCATTTAAGGCGTGGCCCATATGCAATGAACCCGTAACATTGGGCGGCGGCACGGCTATGGTAAAAGTTTTTTTATTATTCGGGTTGTCGGCCTGTGGCCGATGCGCCTCTGGCGCAAAGTAGCCGGATTTTTCCCATGCTTGGTAAATTTTATCCTCAACTTCTTTAGGATTATAGGCTGGAGAGAGTTCTTTCATATTCTTTGATTTTATTAGATTTTTAGCGATTTAACAATTATTTGCCAGTCACTTAGACTATTGATATTTTTAACAATAGTAGTAGAATACAAAAAGTTCTACACAACTAAAAGCATGCCGTTACACCACGGTGTAGCGATATCTTATTAAAGGGGGATGCGATGGTTAAAAGAAAGACCGATAGAAGGACGGGTGTGTCAAGGAAAAAATTAAGGAGATTCCAAAAATCGTCATCGTTACCAACCGCTGAGTTGGTGGAAAAGATGTCTGGTGACCGACTTTTCGAAATGGGTTTCTGGGGATTCGCGGAAAAGAGGTATAAAAAAGAAGGCAAGAATGATATCTGGGTAGCTAAAAAATTCGGAGATTATTTCGTGAAAAAAGGCTGGTATCATAGCGCTGTAATGTATTATCGAAAAGGAGGAACATTTAAATTCAGGTCATATATAATTGGTTTGGTTGCGAGGACAGAAAAGAAAGGCTGGTTAGAAACCGCCCGGCAAATAGCGGTGTTGGGCAACGCGGAAGAATATGTGGGTATTTAAATAACATATCAGGCTATTGTTTAATAGCCTGATTTTTTTACTTAAGATGTTTCGTCACTATCACGCGTGATAGTGACGGCATTATATAAAAAACCAAAGACAATTTATTATACGGTTAAATCCGATCGAGCTTCTATCTTTAATTTTTTCTTTTTAGAAAGCAGATTAATATACGCCGCGGCGGCTATCATGGCGGCATTATCGGTAATAAATTCAAATTCCGGAGCCAGAAAATTTATTTTTAATTCCTCGGATTTTTGCTTTAGGGTGTTGCGGAGCAGTTTGTTGGCGGAAACTCCGCCGGAAAGCATTATTGTTTTTGATTCAAATTCCTTGGCGGCGCGGACGGTTTTTTGAACTAATACATCAGTTGCTGCTTGTTGGAAAGAAGCGGCCACATCGGCCTTATTTACGAAATTAAGAACTGGTACGAAAGTACGAAAAGCAGATTGTTGAATATTTTTTTCTTGTTTCGTATTTTCGTTATTTTCGTATTTTCGTAAGTAATACAACACGGAAGTTTTAAGGCCAGAAAAGCTGAAATTGTATTTATTTTGTTTATTCTTGTTTGGCTGCGGATTTAAAAGAGGGCGGGGGAATTTAATTGCGTTAGGGTTGCCTTTAACCGCCAGTTTATCAATTTCCGGGCCGCCGGGATAGGGAAGGCCGAGCATTTTTGCCACTTTATCAAAGGCTTCGCCTGCCGCGTCATCCAGAGTTTCACCGAGTTTGGTCCAATGATTTAAATTTTTCATATTTAAAAGAATTGTGTGCCCGCCGCTGACAATCAAGGCGGTGGCAGGGAACTTAATTTCTGTGATTTTTGATGTTGATAATAAATCGGAATATAGATGACCCTCCAGATGGTTAACGCCCATAAGCGGCTTTTTAATTTTTTCTGAAAGTTCCTGGGCGAAAGTTATTCCTGTCCAAAGAGCGGGTTCAAGGCCTGGTCCGACAGTAACGGCTATCTGGTTGATGGTTGACGGCGGATGGCTTTTAGCGAATTGCTTCCAGATAATCGGTAGATTTTTAATATGTTCGCGTTTGGCAAGGTTTGGCACTACGCCGCCGAACGGTCTGTGTACGGCAATTTGTGAAGAAACAACGCTTTTTAAAACTTCAAAACGCGGATTTTTTATGCCGCCTTGGCATTTCACTAAAGCGATAGAGGTGTCGTCGCAACTGGTTTCAATAGCTAAAATAACAGATGGTTTCATATTGATATTAAATTTTTTATTGAGTTATTGAATACGGAGAATCTTTCAAAAATCTCCAAAACTGCGGCCAGCTTTTATTTACAGAATCGGGGTATTTTATTTTAACCTTGTCTTTTTTAAGCATCGCGATAGATTGTATAACCCTATGATCTTTAGAGACTATTTCTTTTTGACGCAGTGCTTGTTCCATTTCAACTATTCTATCACTTTCATGATTTCTTAATCCCGGCCATCTTTTTTCGCCTTCTTTTGCTGTTATGATTCCAAACGCGCGCGCAAAACAATAATCTTCCGATTGCTTTGGATAAAATTCCATTTTTTTATTCTTTAACCATCGTAAATAAGCCGAGGCTTGCTCTAATATGGTTTCGTCATATTTTATTTTCCAGCTCTTACGTTTACCCCTTGTATTATTCCAATGTTCGACCGCGTCGTAGGTCACTTGTAATTTATAGGGCGGATTTGTAATTCTTTTCTGATTTCCCGTCAGAATAGAAGCGCTAGCCCACTGCGAAGTTTTATTATCAAGTGTTAATAATTTTTTTAGTGGCCAATTAACAATTTCTGGATTATCGCAGATTTTTCTTCTCTTTAGTGTTCCTTTAATGATGAATTTTTTACGCTGTTTTAATTTCCATGATGCGAACTTGAGAAATCTGTATAAAGTGCCGGATTCCCCGACATCAATGGGTGAGTTTGAATTCCATTGAATTGATGCGCGGTGCAGGGATTTTAAGTCATCGCTTAATTCCTTTTGATGTTTTTCTAAAAATTTCACACTGTCATCGTATCCATTTAATAAATCCAATACCGCCATCCTTATAATCCATGATTTATCAAATGGAATGTAGTCATTCTTAATTAAATTATTCATTATTGATAGTAGTCCCGACGGGATTCGAACCCGTGTTACCGGCTTGAAAAGCCGATGTCCTAGGCCAGGCTAGACGACAGGACCGATAATTTATTGGATTATAACATTTCTTCGGGAAAATCCAAGTTTTTCCCGGTTTCAAAAACGCTTGTTTTTTAATAAGATTATAGATAAGCTCTTAGAACACAAAATGTACAGGCTTTTTGAAATTCTTCCGGGCCTTCTTTCTTGGACGACGCTGATTTTAGTCGTTTTTTTGTCATGGCAGAAACCGGTATGGATAGCTGTTTTTATAATACTTTTTGACACCTATTGGCTTTTAAAAACAATATATCTTTCTTTGCATTTGCGGTCTGCCTTTAATAAGACTCGTCAGAATTTAAAAACCGATTGGTTTGGTATGCTTGTTGGAACTAAGAAAAATTATCAGGAAATTTATCATTTGATAATTCTACCGATGTTTGACGAGCCATACGGAATCGTAAAAGAAACTTTTGAAAGTTTGATAAAATCCAACTACCCGAAAGATAAAATGATAGTCGTTTTAGCCACCGAAGATAAAATTGGCAAGCCCGCCGCAATTATCGCGGATAAAATAAAGCAAGAGTTTTCCGGTAAATTTTTTAAATTTTTAGTGACAAGCCACCCATCTGATTTGCCGGGCGAAATACCCGGCAAGGGGTCAAACGAGGCTTGGGCCGCCAAAGAAGTTAAGAAACATTTGATTGACCCGCTAAAAATAAATTACGAAAATATTTTAGTGTCGGTTTTTGACGTGGACACGCAGGTTTATCCGGAATATTTCGGTTGTTTAACTTATCATTTTTTAACTTGTGATAAGCCGCAGCGGTCCAGCTTCCAGCCCATTCCTCTTTTTACCAACAATATTTATGAGGCTCCGGCTTTTGGTAGGGTTGTTTCTTTTTCCTCCACTTTTTGGCATATGATGTTACAGGCGCGGGCAGAGCGGCTAACGACTTTTTCTTCCCACGCTATGCCTTTTAAGGCGCTGGTAGAAATCGGCTATTGGCAAAAAAATGTTGTGTCGGAAGACTCGCGTATTTTTTGGCAGTGTTATTTGCATTATGACGGCAACTGGCGAGTGGTGCCGCTTTTTTATCCGGTATCCATGGACGCCAATGTGGCGCCGACTCTTTGGAAAACGCTCGTGAATGTTTATAAGCAACAAAGGAGATGGGGATTCGGCGCGGAGAACATCGCGTATTTTTTAGATGGTTTTAGGAAAAATAAAAAAATTCCGCTTCGCGCGAAACTTTATTGGACTTTTAATATTTTAGAAGGATTTCACTCCTACGCTACTAACTCAATTATTCTTTTTGCTCTTGGCTGGTTGCCTCTTATAATAGGCGGAGCAAGTTTTGGCATTACTTTGCTTTCTTATAAATTGCCGAGGATTACGAGGGCTATAATGAGTTTTTCCGCTGTTGGCATAGCCAGTTCGGCTATACTAAGCATTATTTTTCTTCCACCGAGGCCGGACGGAGAAAAGTTAAAAGCCAAGCAGTATATTTTATATTTTTTTCAGTGGGCGTTGCTCCCGATTACGCTTATTATTTTTGGCTCCATACCGGCGCTAGAGTCTCAAACCAGGTTAATGCTCGGAGGTAAATTCAGACTTGGTTTTTGGGTGACGCCTAAGGGACGTTACCGTGAATCCGAGCCTGCTCAAGTAAAATAAATAACGTTAAGTATCTAAGTGATAGCCGCGTAAAAATTCTTTATACGGCATAGGATTTTTGTTTTCGGGCTGAACCCGTAACAGTTCTAATTTTCCATTATTTAAAACAGCGTCCAAAAGCTTAAAGCGAATTTCTTTTTTATTGGCTTTTATTGTCGTAAAAACTCCGGGACTGGGATTTAGCGCTTTGATTTTTCTGAAAATAATCTCCGGCGAGTCGCTATCCAGATTCACCTTCCCGTCTTCAGTAATAAATTTTTTAGTGTAAGTGGCTTTGTTTTCGTCTTGTGGCTCGGGTTTGATTTGACCCGCGAGAAAATCAGGTAGAATTTTTATTAAAGTGTCGGCGCTCAATTCGGCGAGTTCTTGGCTTAAAGTAGTGTAATTTGAATCTTCCGTTACCAGTTGTTTATTTTTGGCCAGGACTGGGCCGTGGTCTACTTTTTCATCTATTAGGAAAATAGAGGTGCCGGTTTCTTTTTCTCCGTTTATCAGCGCGTTTTGAATAGGGGACGCGCCTCGATAATACGGTAAAAGCGAGGGGTGGACGCCAATCGTTCCGAGTCTGGGCAATTCTATTATTTCTTTGGGAATGATTTTGGCATAAGCGGCGACGATAAATAAATCGGCGTTAATATTTTTAATTTCTTCAGCCGTCATTTTAAGATTTTCCGGCTGAATTATTTTTATTTGCCAGCCGCTTGTTGTGGCAAGTTGTTTGGTCGCCGGCGGAGTGAGTATTTTTTTGCGGCCAAGCGGTTCGTCCGGACCGCAAACTAAAAGTTCCGGCTTATAACCTGCTTTTACCAATTTATTCAGTATAATCGCCGCGAATTCCGGTGAACCAAAAAATACGAATTTGAGCTTACGAAAATACGAAAACATACGAATAATACGAAATTAATTTATATTGACTATTCTTTTAAATTTTACACCCGACCGTGTAAATTTTATTAGTAAGCCAAGTTTTAAATTGGTAATTTTAAGATATTTATATATCTGGTCAATATCTTTTTTGAGAAATAAATTACCCTGTTTTAATTCAAGAATAATTTTGTTGTCAATTAAAAAATCTAAGTAATTAGTGGTTAAGAAGGTATTTTTATAATTTATTCTTACTGGCAATTCTTTTTTATAATCAAGCCCCGTTTCTTTTAATGCTATTTCTATAGCTTTTCCGTATTGTTTTTCTGTGAAGCCATATCCAACTTTATAAAAAATATCAAATACTATGCCAATGATTCGATAGCATAGTTCGGGGTATAACAAATCGGCTTTATAAACTACTGCCCTTTTTCGTATTTTCGTGTCCATTTTCGTATTTTCGTAAAGTTTTGGCCTTGTCGATAAAAAGTTTGCCGTTCAGGTGGTCTATTTCGTGCTGGAAAACCCGCGACAAAAGTCCCCATGCCTTGATTTTTATTTTTTTATTATTGGCGTCCGAACCCGTAAGAGTTATTTTTTCCGCCCGTTCTACCGGCCCGAAAAGATCGGGCACGCTTAGGCAGCCTTCGTCCTCCGTTGCCGTTTCTTTGGATTCTTTTGCTATTTCCGGATTAAATACCGTATAAAATTTATTTTCTACTTTTGCTATAAAAAATCTTGAATCCAGTCCGATTTGGTTGGCGCTTAATCCGATGCCGCTGGCCTTTTTCATAATATTTCTCATTTTAATAATTAAATCTTTGATATCCTGTTTTTTGTGTTTGGCGAAATTAAAACTAGACGTTTTGCGTCTTAAAAATTTTTCTTCCTTTTTATCGTTGATTGTAAAAATTAAATCAATCATTTTTTAAACTTTTAAGCATTTTCATAAAATAAGCTCCCTTGTTGTCGATATCCTTTCGTTCGTCTATTCGTTTTGCCAGACTTAAAAGTGAAGTATTATCATAGAATTTCGCCAGTTTTATGTAAAGAGATTTATGATTGTCGTCGTCCAGGATTTTTGCCAGCTCTAATCCTGCTAGCTGATGCGGCTTGTAAACTTTGGATTGTTTGCCCCTATCTTCTAATACCTTAAAATATTTTCTGCTTGCTGTTTCAAAATCCTCCATAAGTATTGATAGTTTTTCTATATAGATGATACTACGAGTTTTGGTCAGAATAAAGTGATGTAGGTCGTGGAGCTTCACAAAATTTTAATTTAAAGTAGAATTAAAGAAGTGAAAAATTTCTTAAAATTAAATAAAAAAATAGCTATAACCGGCGCAATTATCGTTGCGTCAGTTTTGTTCGCCGGAGGAGTTTTTTACGCTGGCTATAAACTTGGAACTTTAAAGCCCCAGACGTTAATCATTAAAGGAGTCAGTAATATTGAGCCCGATGTTAAAGTTAACGCTGATTTCAGCGTTTTCTGGCAGGTATGGGATAAGCTTAAAAATGAGCATATAAAAGGCGACAAGGCGAAGGACCTGGATATGGTGTATGGCGCCATTGACGGGCTGGTTAATTCTTTGAGCGATCCGCATACTATATTTTTAAGACCCGATGATTCTAAAAAATTTGAGCAGGATGTTAACGGCAATTTCGGCGGCATCGGCGCGGAAATTGACGTGCGTGATAGTCAGCTAATGGTTGTATCGCCGCTTGAGGGCTCGCCGGCGGCAAAAGCGGGGTTGTTGGCAGGCGACAAGATTATTGAAATTGATAAAAAAAGTACTGTTGGTCTTAGCGTTGACAATGCCGTTAAAAAAATTAGAGGTGAGATTGGCACTAAGGTGGTTTTAACGATTTTGCGCGGTAACGATAAAAAACCTCGGGAAGTAATCATTATTAGGGATAAAATTGAAATCCCGACATTAAAAATAAAAATGATGGACGACATTGCCTATATCCAGCTTTTTGGATTTAATCAGAACGCGCCAGTTTTATTCTACAATGCTGTTTTAGAAGTGTTAAAAAATCAGCCCAAGGGCATTGTTTTGGATTTAAGGAATGACCCGGGCGGTTATCTGGAGGTAGCCGTCAATATCGCGGGATGGTTTGTGGATAATAATAATTTGGTTGTGACGGAAAAATTCAGAAATGGTGACAAAATAGATTTTCGTTCCAGGGGGAATGCCGCCCTCAAAAATTTGCCCATTACGGTTTTAATCAATAAGGGTTCCGCCTCCGCTTCCGAAATTTTGGCTGGCGCGCTTCGTTATTATCGTCAGGCCAAGCTGGTTGGCGAGCAGAGTTTTGGCAAGGGAACCGTGCAGGAGCTCCAGGATTTAAAAGACGGCTCAACCATAAAAATCACTATTGCGCAGTGGCTTCTGCCCGACGGCAAACCTCTTGATGAAAACGGTCTTACTCCCGACGTTGCGGTGGGTTTAACCGAGCAGGATGTTGCCGCCAACAAGGACCCGCAGTTGGATAAAGCCCTTGAGGTTATAAAAAGCGAATTAAATCAATAGGCTTGGCTTACTTTAATTAAGGCGATTTTTCTATAATAATCGGCTGACGATTGTATTCTTTGGCCGCGAGGTATCCCAGTCCAAAACTTAACGAGCTTATCAGAAAAAGAAGCAGGAAGATAATAATCTCACGCCTTTTGAGGAAATTTTTTATTGTTGACATAACCTTTATATTCTAATATAATTTTAAAATTATTAAAGAGCAATAAAGGAAAGTATTTTAAGTTATGGCGCATACTAAATCATTGGGCACAAGTAAAAACTTAAGAGATTCCGAATCAAAGCGGCTTGGGATTAAAAAGCAGGACGGCCAAACGGTATCGGTTGGCCAGATTATAGTGCGTCAGCGCGGCAGTAAATATTTGACTGGCAAAAACGTAAAGCAGGGTTCCGACGATACTATTTATGCGATGCAAGACGGCAAGGTTAAATTTCGTTCTTCTAAAAAAATTAGGTTTGATGGTAAGGTTCGTTATATAAAAATAGTAGAGGTTATAACTGCGTAGAGTTAATTAAAAACAACCCCGCTTAGCGGGGTTGTTTTTAATTTCACTTACAATTATTTTTTAGAAGGAGCGGGCGTTACTGTGGTATCTGTGGTTGGCTGATTGGCGGCTGCCTGCGTTTTGTTTTCAATTACGTCAATAAGCGGACTGGTGGAGTCTAAGTATGACCAGAAAACGATATGGTCTTTTTGGAAAGAAACGGGATTTTTCGGCTTCCAGATGGCGTCGTTGAGTTTTTGCACGGAGATATTGCCGTCTTTGTCTTTTTGCAGAGTAACCACGTTGGAAAGTTTAAATCCTCCGAACATAGACATTCTTCCGTAGTAAACTTCGCCGGTGGTAAGATATACGGCCGCGTATTTTGGAGAGGGCACGAAAACGCTTAATATATTAAATTTAGCTATTAAAAGTGCTAACACAACCGCGATGACTATTATTGATAAACCTAAAATAACGGAACGAGTAACTTTAGACATATTTTGATTAATTATTTTTTTCGACTTCATTAATTATAACTTAAATTAATTTAAATAAAAAGATAATTTTAAACATTCTCGGTTAATAACATTTGTTTCGGGATAGATATTATTCGATGTTGGCATTAAATTTTAGGCTGTTTTTAGTGAACGACTTTTAATATATCGCCGGTTCTATAGAAAGCTCCTATTGTAAGTCCCGCGGCTGTCGCCGCTGCGTTGTCTGCGTACTCCAAAAGTCCCATAACCTGTAATTTACTTGTTGGATTTGTCGTCCCGATGCCGACGTTGCCGTCATTTTGAATCCGCACCTTTTCCGACCAAGTAGTAGCATCTGATACTGATATAGTCCCAAAGGACATATGTCCATCAGATGGGAAAAATAATCTATCCTCATAAGACCCGTGACCCCACCCAGCACGCGCATTTCCAGTTTTAAGAAGTAAGAATTTCTGAAGATACACTCCATTTTCACCGGCTCCAAGATCAAGCAGAGCCCCTGGATTTGTCGTCCCGATGCCCACGTTGCCAGGCCCTGTGATAGTCATTGCATCTACCATTCCTACACCAGTATTGCGCGTAGAAAACATCAATCCTCTACTATTACTATCTCCTTCGTAACGGTAGCTGGCAATAGTCGCGCCCTGCGTGGTGTATCCACCGAGCGTTATCGTCGCATCTTTCGTGCCAACGCCACCTTCAGTCTTGAAAATATGCAACGAAGATTGTGGATTCGTCGTCCCGATGCCCACGTTGCCGCCGACTGGATTTAACAGCAAGGCATAAGCAGTGGCTGAATCATTTCTCATCTGCTGTATCCACCCAACTCCGGTACCATTGTCTCCGCCAAAATATGTTCCCCATAGCCCGTCACTATTGGAAAGAAATAGCTGTCCATTTGATATACCGAGAGTTGGGAAGGTGGAATCTACCGCAACCTGAAGTTTCCTTTTTGGCCCCGTCGTCCCGATGCCGACGTTGCCATTCACCAAAACATTACCCGCAAAATTTCCATTCCTCCACCTCGGAGAAGTCAGTCCTATATCATAGGAGTTGTCTGCTCCCGGAATTAAATTTGAATCAAAAGTCGCGGCGTTAACTCTGGCAATTGCCGAACTTAATGATTTGGAAAAAGACGACCCGCCGCTTTGAGAGGTATAGCTAAGCATTAAATCCACTTGCACCGTATCATGTCCTCCGGAAGTGGCTATCTTTGTAAAATTCAGACTATTAGCAACGATTTTATCGCTGGTTATGGCCACCGCGCCGCCCGTCCCTTGTTTCAGAAAAATTTTATTGTCGGATAAATATATTAAAGTAGGGTCTAAGTTGCCATCTTGCATTCTTAAGGTAAGAGTTGTTGAAGGTGTGCTGGTGGCTATATCCACCTGGCTGGAACTTTGGATATATCTTTGTATATTTTCCAGAACAAAATTAAGCTGTTGCCCAACTTCCTGTGAAGCAGTTTGTTGATTTTGGACTTTAAGGGAGTTTATAACAATACCCGTTAGAAATGTTCCGGCGACCGCGAGAATGGTTACATAAATCAGAATTTCAGTGAGCGAAAAACCTCGCGCTCGGACTTTATTCTTTCTCTTCTTCATAAAATAAATTATATCATATTTATTATTTGTAACTAAATTTATTCTCTTTAAACCCCGGTTGGGTCGGTGAATAAAATTACCAGCGTTTTTAAAAATATTTTAAAATCCAGCCCAAACGATTGGTTTTTAATGTAGTAGTCGTCCAGTTCCAGTTCTTTTAAAAAGGGCAGGCCGGATGCGCCGTTTACCTGGGAAAGTCCGGTTACGCCAGCTTTGGCATCCGCAATGTGTTGGCTATTTTCCGGGAAAGCGGCCACTTCTTCAGGCTCGTGGGGGCGAGGCCCGACAAGCGATAATTCGTTTTTTAACACATTGATAAATTGGGGAAATTCATCAAGGCGGAATTTTCTTATTATTTTGCCTATTCTTGTTAGGCGGGGGTCGTTTTTGATTTTAAAAAATGGGCCATCCTTTCTTTCATTTAAATATGCCAATGTGGTTTTTATCTGATGGGCACCGTCAATCATTGAGCGGAATTTATAAACCGAAATTTTTTTGCCGTTGCTGATGCGTTCTAATTTGACAAATATCGGCCCGGGCGAATCCAATTTGATGGCCACGGCGATAAACAGCGCAAACGGGAGAAAAATTAAAATCGCGGCCGAAGCTCCTAGGACATCAATAATTCTTTTTAAAATTCGGTAAGACATTATACAATAAATTATACATTATAAAGACGGTTAAATCTGATATTCATATGAAAGTAGCTTTAGTCCATGATTATTTAAATCAATACGGCGGCGCCGAGAGGGTGTTGGAAACATTTTGCGAAATTTTCCCCGACGCTCCCGTGTACACGCTTTTTTACGATAAGAAAAAAACACTGGGCCGTTTTGAGGGTAAGGTTAAAAGTACGAGTTTTTTAGACAGGGATATTGTTATTAAAAATCATCGTTTTTTTATTCCGTTAATGCCTCTCGCGGCGTCTATGATGCGTTTAGCCGAAAATGATTATGACATTATTTTATCCTCCAGCGCCGGTTATGGGAAAGGAATTACCGGCCGGGAAAACGCGCCGCACATAGTTTATTGCCACACGCCGCTTCGCTACGCGTGGGAATATCATAAATATTTTAATTGGGGAGAATTTTTAAAATTTATTACTTCGCCGATGTTTTGGTATCTGCGCAGGTGGGATTACAAAACCGCGCAAAAGCCGGAAATTTTTTTGGCGAATTCCAATTATATAGCGGATAAAATAAAAAATTATTATGGGCGTAAAGCCGAAGTTCTTTATCCGCCGGTAGACCTAAAAGTTTTTTACAAAGATAAAAAAATAAAAAAATGCGGATATTTTCTGGCGGTGGGCAGACTTATGGGGTATAAAAGATTTGACCTTATTATTGAGGCGTTCAATAAATTGGGTTTGCCACTTTTAATCGTGGGCGACGGGCCCGAGCTTAAAAATCTTAAAAAATTAGTCAGGTCGGCTAGCATTAATTTTACCGGTTTTGTCAGCGAGGCGGAGCTTCGCTGTATGTATAATGAAGCTGAAGCCGTTATTTTCCCGCAAATAGAAGATTTTGGTCTGGTAGCGGCGGAGTCTCTGGCGTGCGGGACGCCAGTAATCGCTTTTTCGCAGGGCGGTGCCAGAGAAATTGTCCAGAATGGCATAAACGGAATATTTTTTTACCAGCAGACGCCTGATGACTTGATTATGGCCGTAAAGAAGTTTTTGATATCATCTTTTAACAGCCAAAAAATTACCGAGTCGGCTAAAAAATTTTCAAAAGCCAAGTTTAAAAAAAAGATTTTGAATATAGTTGAAAATGTGTCGGGCGTCAGGTACCATGTGTCATGAATCAAATAAGAAATTTTTGTATTATCGCGCATATAGATCACGGTAAATCTACTTTAGCCATGAAAGAACAGTATCTGGACCAGCTAGAGCTTGAAAGAGAGCGGGGTATTACCATTAAAATGGCTCCAGTCAGAATGAATTACCGGTTAAATAATGAAGATTATATTCTGAATCTGATAGACACTCCGGGCCATAGTGATTTTTCCTACGAAGTGTCACGTGCTTTGCTTGCCGTGGAAGGAGCGATTTTATTGGTTGACGCGAGCCAGGGTATCCAGGCGCAGACTTTGGCCAATTTCCACGCCGCGAAAAAAGCGGGACTTAAAATTATCGGCGCGGTCAATAAAATTGATTTGAATCCATCAGGCCTGGATGAGATTATAAAAAATACCTCCGATTTGATAGGTGTCTGCGAAAACGAAATTTTTAAAGTTTCGGGTAAAACCGGAGAAGGCGTTGAAGAATTATTAGCGGCAGTTATTAAAAAAGTTCCTAGTCCCAGTTACCGAGGCGAAGCCAGAGGAGATTTTTTTCAAGCTTTGGTTTTTGATTCTTTTTATCACGAACATAAAGGAGTTGTGGCCGAAGTCAGGGTTTTTAGTGGTGAAATAAACGAAGGGGATAGCGCTGTTTTAATAGCGACAGGCGCCAAATTCAAGGTGAAAGAATTGGGACATTTCGCGCCCGAACTTAAAGTTGATTCAAAAATGGCAAATGGCCAGATTGGATACATCGCCACCGGTTTGAAAAATCCCGAGCTTTTGAAGATTGGCGATACGGTGTTTTTTAGCCGCATCCCGGTAGCCGATGAAAAAAATTTCGCCTTGCATGGATATAAAGAGCCGCAACCGGTGGTATTTGTTTCTTTTTATCCGGAAGACGCCGATGAGTATGAAAATTTAAAAGATGCCGCCGGCAAATTAAAATTAAACGATTCGGCGTTAAAATTTGAAAGTGACTCCAACGAATTTTTAGGCAGGGGCCTTAAAGCTGGATTTTTGGGAAAACTGCATTTTGAAATTACCGCCGAACGTTTGGAAAAAGAATTTAATATAAGAACCGTTCATAGTTTTCCGTCCGTTTCTTATAAAGTGAAAACGCGCCGCGGCGATTGGGTAATTATCAATAATCCGAAAGATTTTCCGCCTGATTATTTGGAAGTGATGGAGCCGATAGCTAAAGTGGAAATTTTGACTCCTTCGCAGTATATGGGCGCGGTAATAGGTCTGCGAGAAATTTTTCGTTTAAGCGATTTAAACACCGAGACTTTGGGTAATACCATATTGATTACCGCTTCTTTGCCTCTCGCCGAATTAATCAGGGATTTTGACGACAGATTGAAGTCCGTTTCTAACGGCTACGCGTCTTTAAGCTATGAAATCGCGGACTATAAAAAAACCGAAGTTGCGAAGCTGGAAGTTTTGGTGGCCGGGCACGATGTGGGCGGATTGACGCGTATTGTCCACAAAGACGATTTGGAAAGGGAAGCCAGAAAAACCGTGGAGCGGCTTAAAGAGCTTTTACCTAGCCAGCAGTTTTCCCAGGCCATCCAGGCGGTTAGCGGCGGGCGAGTTATGGCCAGAGAAACTATTACGGCGATTAAAAAACAACTCGGTAATTTTGGGAAAACCGGCGGCGATGTAACCAGAAAAATGAAACTTTGGAAAAAGCAAAAGCGGGGCAAAGAAAAATTAAGCGAATTGGCGTCTAAATCAAAAATTGAAATTCCGGCCCGGGTTTTTAAGGAATTACTTAAAAAATAGGGCTAGCCGCAAATCATCTCGGCTTTTGTTGTATAATTTAATAGGAATTAATAGTTAACGGATTAACCAAATCTTTTCAGATGAAAACGATTTTAATTATAATTATATCTATTGTTATGATTGTGATTGGCATTCAGCTTTATAAATTATACGAACAAAAATTATCGCTTGAAAAATCGGTTTCGGATTTGAGTAGGGAAATAAATAGCGTTTCCGAGGAAAATTATCAGCTGCAGGCGGATTTGAATTATTTTTCCAATCCCCAAAATCTGGAAAAAGAATTAAGAGGGCGGTTAAATTATAAAAAACCCGGGGAAAAATTAATGATTATAGTTCCTCCGAAGGCAAATTAAAGTAATGAATTTAAAGATAGCCATAGTCGTATTTTTGGGATTTATAGCCTTTGGTTTGGGGTTATATGGGCTATCTGTCAGGGGTTATTATCCGGTTATTGCGGTTAATTATCATTTTATCAGCGCCGCGGCGGCTGATAAATATTATGGTTCTGCCGTAAATTATCTCCGCGGGACAATCGTGGCGTCTAAAGCTGACCCTGCCGCGCTGGATGATAAAAATCAGCTTGAAGAAATTAGGCGGGCGGTTCTTGATAAATTAGTTGAGAATAGTCTGATTTACCAGGAGGTTAAAGCGCGGGAAAAGGAAAATCTTGATGAGAAAGTTAAAAAGAAAATTGAACAAGTTGGCGACTTGGATAAATTAAAAGAAAAAGCGGGAGTTGTTTATGGACTAACATCTGATGACTTTGTTAATCTTGTATTAATTCCGGAGGCTTATCGCGAAGTGCTCCAGGATGATATGCTATCAGTGCGGGAAGATTTCAACGAATGGCTTCAAGAAGTAAAGCGAAAAGCGGGTGTTTTTGTATTTAAAAAAGGATTTGGTTGGGATGGTCAGGGTATTAAAATTATGCCACAATAGCATTTGATTTTTGCGAGATTAGTATAGTGGTAGTACATTACCTTCCCAAGGTAAGGGCGCCGGTCCGATTCCGGTATCTCGCTCCCGCCGCTCCGATATTGTCCCCGGCAGTTCGTGGAGGTTACAATATATATTGAGAGTCTCGGATTTTAACAAAATTTATTTCCCCAAAGCCGGAGTAGTTCAGTGGTAGAACATTACTTTCGTAAAGTAGAGACGTGAGTTCGATTCTCACCTTCGGCTCAAATATGTTTAAAAAATTAACGGATAAATACGATAAAAATTTCGCGCATCTTAGCGTTTATGCCGGCGCTGGTGGCGATGACGCCAAAGACTGGGCCAAGATGCTTTTCTTGATGTATTTTAAATACGCCCAAAAAAGAGGCTGGAAGGTTTTGATTACTGATGATATGGCGATGGAAATTCGCGGAGATTTCGCGTATGGTTTTTTAAAAAAAGAAGCCGGAGTTCATCGGCTGGTCAGGATTTCTCCTTTTTCTTCCAAAAAATTAAGGCATACATCCTTTGCATTAATTGAGGTGGTGCCGATTTTACCGGATATTGAAAACCAAAAAATTGTTATTCCCGAAAGCGATTTAAGAATAGATACTTTTCGCTCCAGCGGTCCCGGCGGCCAGAATGTCCAGAAGCTTGAAACCGCCGTCAGGGTTGTCCACATTCCCACGGGCGTTGTTGCCAGCTGCCAGTCGGAGCGTTCGCAGCTTCAGAATAAAGACAGGGCGTTGCGGCTGTTAAAATCAAAATTGTTTAATCTGATGATGGAGAATCAGAAACAGGAGCTTTCACAGCTGCGGGTTAAAGTTAAGCCGGAGTGGGGCAGCCAAATCCGTTCTTATGTATTGCATCCTTATAAACTCGTTAAGGACCATCGGACAAAAACCGAAAGTAGTCAGCCGGATGATGTTTTGGCCGGAGATCTGGATAAGTTTATAGAATCCGAACTTGGATTGGAGTAATCGCTAATAACGCGAATATTAGCAAATAATGCGAATGAAAAATAAAGATAAAATAATTTTTCCTGATTTGAGTTATAAAATTATTGGTTCCACTTTCGAGGTATTTAATGAATTAGGCTGGGGATTATCTGAAAAAGATTATCAAAAAGCTTTAATGAAAGAGTTTGAAAGGAGAAAAATAAAATTTAAACGAGAAGTCTATATTCCTTTGCAATATAAAAATATTAATATTGGCAGATATTATGCGGATTTTATTATTGGATACGTTCATGTAAAACAACTTTTTGGATATTTAAAATCTGCTGGCGTTAAACTGGGAATTTTGTTATATTTTACAAAAGAAGGTATAAAATATCGTCGTGTTTTAAATCCAGATATTAATATTTGCGATATTTAATGTAAATTAGCGTTATTCGCGATTACTTTATGATTGTTTTTCAAAATGTAACTAAAATTTATAATGGCGGTTCGGCGGCGCTTGAAGATGTTAGTTTTAGGATAAAGCCAAACGAATTCGTTTCTTTGGTGGGTAAAAACGGTGCCGGCAAATCAACGATTGTAAAATTATTAATCGGCGAAGAAAAGCCCACTAAGGGCCGCATATTTTTTGACTCCCAGGAAGTTAATAAAATGGAGCTCGCGGAGTTGCCCGTGTTAAGACGCCGGATAGGAATCATTTTTCAGGATTTCCGTCTTTTGCCGACTAAAAACGCTTATGAGAATGTTGCGTTCGCGCTTGAAGTTGAGGGCCGTCCGCAGTCCGAAATAGAAGAATTTGTCCCGCAGGTTTTGGATATGGTGGGCTTGTCTTCTAGGGCTTATAATTTTCCGCATGAACTTTCCGGAGGCGAAAAACAAAGAGTGGCTATTGCCAGAGCTTTAATACACCGTCCGGCTGTTTTGATAGCGGATGAGCCCACCGGTAATCTGGACCCGATTAACTCGGTGGAAATTATAAAATTAATTTCTAAGATTAACGAACGGGGTACTACGGTGATTTTGGTAACCCATAATAAAGACGTTGTTAATAGTTTAAGTAAAAGAGTCGTTACTCTGGATAATGGTAGAATAATCAGGGATGAAGAAAAGGGTAAGTATGTGCTTGCTTAAAATATGGCCACTAATTTATATAGAATAATTAAATATGGGCTTCAAAGTTTCTGGCGTAATCGCTGGATGTCTATGGCTACGGTGGCGGTAATGCTACTGACACTTTTTGTATTTGAAGGACTTATTATTTTCAGGGTTGTGACGGATTCGGCAATAAATATTTTAAAAGAAAAAATTGATATCAGTGTTTATTTCAAAAATACGGCGCCGGAAGATGACATTTTAAAAATTCAAAGATCTCTTCAGGATTTGGCGGAAGTTAAAAGCGTTGGTTACACGTCTAAAGACCAGGCGCTTGAGAAATTCCGCGAAAGGCATAAAAATGACACGACTATTACCGAGGCCATCAGCGTTTTGGACGGCAATCCTCTGTCGGCCTCGCTGGATATTAAAGCTCATAATCCAAAAGATTACCCGGTTATAGCTGCTTATCTTAATAATCAAAATCTCCAGGATGTGGTTGAACAAGTCACTTATAATCAGAATCAGGTTGCCATTAACCGTTTGGCCAATATGGTTGACGTCGCTCAAAGAAGCGGCGTAGCCCTCACGGTAATTTTGGCGGTTGTGGCAATTTTAGTTACTTTAAACACCATTATTCTTAATATTTATTCCACGCGCGATGAAATCGGAATTATGAGAGTGGTGGGCGCCTCTAACGCTTTTATAAGGGGCCCTTATATAATTCAGGGAGTGCTTTACGGGATTATCGCGGCCGTCTTCAGTATGCTTCTGGTTATGCCTGTTATTTCGGTTGCCGCGCCTTATGTGAAAACGCTTATGGACGGAATGAATTTAAGCGCTTATTTTTATGGTAATTTGCTGAAGTTATTTAGTTATCAGATGCTTTTTGGTGTTGTTCTTGGCGTGGTGTCCAGTTTTATAGCTGTTAGAAAATATCTTAAAGATTAAAAATAAAAACCCCGGTAATCCACCGGGGTTTTATAAAGTCAAGCTAAATAATTGGTTTGGGCTGAATGACCTGGTCATGAGCTTGTTGAAGGATTGTTTTGTATTCATTGTAGCCCATTGCGGCTTTCGCGGCGGCAACGCATAAAAGTATTAATAGTGGCCAGAATAGAAGGATTATCAGATAAAAAATTTCTTTTTGTTGCCGGGCTATTTCCGCTTCGGCCTTTTTTATAACCCTCTTTCTTTTTCTTTTGGTTAATAATTCGGCCAAGGCAAATCCAACGAAGATATAAATAACATACCCTATCAAATAACAGTTCATAATACCCCCTTTATGTTGATAAATAGCTATTTAAATTAGATTAAAAATACGGACTTTAGTCAAATAGCAGGTGGTTGTGTTAATTTGACAAATACATTAGATATGGTATACTATATATAAGTTAAACAAGATATTTTTTATTTTGTTTTTTTAATAAATTTGTTCTTATAAAATTTAAAAAGATCTGAAAAAATTTACCCCTGTTTTATAAACGGGAGAAAGGAGCAATTCATGCCAGTTGGTGTTTTGGAAGCACCTAGTGGGCCCCGAGTATTGAAATCGGGTGATTATGAGGGTCAGACGCTGGAAGTTTTGATGTTTAATGAATACGGTCATCTTGTATTTGTTAAAAAGATGATGGACAAGAACCTTGTTAATGGTTCCAGTTCAAGCGAATTTCATAAACATCTGGAATGGCTTCTGGGGCAGGGAGAAAACCGCGTTGTTTCAGGAGTATGCCTTGGATGCCATACGCGCCCAGTGACCAGATTTTCGGTTTTAGGCAGTGAGCAGGACGGTTACTCTATGTCCGCTCTTTATACTTGCTGTGACGATAGGGCATGTGAAGAGATGATTGCTCTGTTGGCCATAGGCAAAACCCCAATTTTTCTTCCGGTCAGATTTTCCTCTTTGATGTATTTTAAGTACAAACATGACCGGTTGCAGGTTGTTAGTCTTTTAAAAGGACTGTTTAATCTGCCTCAGAGGATAAATCGGGACATAGCTTTTCAGTTCTTTAGTCAGTAATAAATTTAAAACCCGCAGTTCAATGCGGGTTTTATATATGGTTAAGCCCGGAGATTGTCCGGGCTTATTTTTTTATTCGGCGACGCAAGCAAAATATTGTTCGGGCGACCAACCGCCTTCGTAGTAGCTTTCATAAAGGCTTTTGTCGTAGAGGCACGGCAGGCATTTGCCGCGGCTTGGGGTTTCCCAAATAGAACCGAGTGCCGCAACAGATGCTTGGCGCAATACTTTGTCTTTGAAACAGATTTCGCTAAAAGCGATTAACTCCTCAATTTTAGCCGGGCGATAGCCGAGTATGCGCATTGTATTTTCAACTTCCGCCGAAATAATTTTTTTGCCAAAATTCAAAGCGCCGATTGAGATCAGGGTTCTTCCTCTGCCGATAATCGGGAAGTGCTGGGGCGTGATGTTGTAATGCACGCGTTCAAAAGGATAAATCTCAAGCATTTCTTTCAAGGTTAATTCACGATTAACTTCTACGGTGAAAAGCTCCATAACAT
>VMGU01000058.1 GCA_007376745.1 Parcubacteria group bacterium Athens0714_26 | reverse complement strand
TTTTGGGACTATCCGGTAATGTTTCGGGCGATTCTGTTTCCGGATTAATAAACAAAGTGTCGCCTCGCTTCTTATCCCTTATAGGAATTTTGGGTTTTTTATGCATTATTAGTTCTTATATAATTATCGGCGTAAGCGCCAGAAGAAATTTAAGCCATGATATCGGCGTGCCGCGGTGGCTTAGCCGATTTTTGGTGGTTATCGCGCCTCTTCTTTTATATTTCGCCGGTTTTTCAGATTTTATCAGATTAGTTTCTTTTATCGGGGCGATTTTCTTGCCGCTTGAAGGAATTTTTATAATTTTAATGTGGTTTAAAGCCAATAAAATATCAAATAAGCCGTCGATAATAAATAAAGGATTTGGTAAAATTATAGCCATAGGAATACTTTTGGTGTTTTTTATGGTTTTAGTTTATGAATTAATCAACGGAATATTATGAATAAAAATTTTAAAGCCGCCAAGCGCGTAGCGCCGCCTAAATCCCGGCATGAGGTTGAGGAGTTCGGGATGGGCAAGAAAGGCCTGATTATATGCGAGAACTGCAATAATTTTTATTATCAGAAATCCTGGCATCATAATGCGGATAATTTTGTTGCTATGAGTGAAAATAAAGATTTGCAGGTACATTTTGCCTGGTGTCCGGCGTGCCAGATGATTAAAAATCATCAGTATGAAGGCAAAATAACCATTAAAAATATTCCGGATAAGATAGAGAGCGAATTAACTCATTTAATAAAAAACTCCGGCGACAAGGCTTACGCGAGTGACCCGATGGACAGGATAATCGCGATTAAAAAAGATAAGACGGGTCTCGTGGTGACCACTACCGATAATGGATTGGCTCATAAATTAACAAAAAAGATTGAAGGCGTTTACCATAAAGTAAAAGTAAAAACTTCTTTTGTGGGCGATCCCAGCGACGTGGCCTTATTTACGATAGAATTTTTGTAAGCCATATATCTCCCTTTTACTAAAAAAGCTTTATTTTAAATAAATTAGGCAATTTTTCTTTACGCAAAATCGCGAACTCGTCCGACTACGGTCGGACTCAAACACCGCATTTTGCTGAAAAATTGGCTCTAATTTATAGTTAAAATTCCGCAATTAGCTCAAGAGAGACATATGGCTTTTATGTTGTTGGATTGTAGGGTTTTTGTAAGATTAGCTGTTTTTCTCTCAATCCGTATTCGCTAATTTAATCTTTTTCTCGCCAATAATCTCCGGTCTGGATAAATTAACCTCGCTTCGCTTAACGGAAAATTGAGAACTCCCCGTCTTGGGCTGGTCAAACATCTCAATTTTCCTGCTCGCTTCGGTAATTTCTAACCATCCCTCCGACATATTGGCTCGAGAAAAGATTAAATTAGCTCATTCTTTTAATGTTGTGGCTTAGACGAAAAGTAAATATAATGTAATTAAATAAAAGTTCTTCCGAGTCGTTGGTTCTGCGAGCCAGAGGTCGAAGTTATTTTTTAAAAAATTTATGTCTTCGTCGTTCAATGGATAGGACGCCGGCCTCCGAAGCTGGAAATTGGGGTTCGACTCCCCGCGAGGACACCAAAAGCACTTTTGATGTAAAATTAGATTAACAATGAAAAGAGTTTTTATAATACACGGCTGGGGTGGCTATCCAAAAGAAGGGTGGTTTCCGTGGTTAAAAAAAGAATTACAAAAAAAGGATTTTAAGGTATTTGTGCCGCAGATGCCCAATGCCGAGTACCCGAAAATAACAGCTTGGGTTAAAAAACTTAAACAAGAAGTCGGAAAAGTAGATAAAGACACTTATTTTGTCGGGCACAGTATTGGTTGCCAGACCATATTAAGATATTTGGAATTTTTGAAAACAGGTGAAAAAATCGGGGGCGTAGTTTTTGTAGCTGGCTGGGTTAATTTGAATATCAAGGCTATAGAGGAAGAGCAGGAGGGGTCGTCTAAAATCGTAATGCCGTGGATTAAGTCTTCGATAAAATGGGGCGAAGTTAAAAAACGTATAAATAAAATCATTATGATTTTTTCAACTAACGACCCAGTTGTTCCCTTGGGAGACGTGAAAGTTTTCAAGAAAAAATTAAAACCCAAAATAATCATTTGTAAAAATAAAGGCCATTTCATCGGCAGTGATGGAGTTGTGAAATTACCGGTTGTTTTGGAATCTGTTTTAGAAATTTCTAAATAAATAATTTAATAACCAAAAAATAAATTTTTTTGTAACCCCGATGTTTTTCTTTCTACCAGCACCGGCGTCGGTCGCTTTCCAGCGAGCGACCGCGCCTATACCTCGTCCCGATGACTTTTCATATATAATTGAAAGACCAAGCCCGTCGGGACTCCGGAATTGCCGTACGAAAGAAAAACATCGGGGATTAGCATACACTGTTTTTTTAGTGGACAGATTCCCTATAATGAGTAAATCTTAAAAGATTCCTTTTTGATTTTCTAAATTTGTTTGCCAACGGATACAAAATTCAACTTAGGTGATAGTGATAGTTGACAGATAGGGAGTAATTATGTTATAATATAAGTATTAAAGAATCGGTTAGATTTTTTAATTGTTCTTTAAAATCTATGTATAGAAAGGTGGAAACTAGCTATGGCAAAAAACATAGTTGGCGGTATGTCGGAATGGTCTGGCATGCTAAAAGATTTATTCCGTCAGATTAATGATGGAAGTATCGGCTTGAAGGAGATGCGCGAGTTTTTGGAACATCGTACCAAAAGAGTTGTAATGGTATTTGACTACCAGAAATTCTACAAAGAAATTTTCAATCGCGACGTCAATCTTCCCAAGACAGAAAGCAGAGAGGGTTATTGGATGATAGCGGTGGATAAAGGATTGACCCACGAAGAAGCATATAAAGCATGCGAGAAACATTTCAAATGCTGGAAATACGCGGATAATCTGGATAAATCCGTAACTCAAAACGACCGCACATCAGCCCATGGCTATGTCGTATTCGTAAAAACCACAGTAGAAGCAGACGAAGAGCTTAAAAACCTCTCCGCGAGTAACCAACTCAAAGACAAAGACAAAGGCATCAAGGGAATAACGCTCCTTGAGCGTATTGTCTTGGAGCTTTTTTATTTTTGGAAGACCGGAAATCATCTAGACATAGAGAATGTAACTTTATGTTTGGGCTCT
>VMGU01000057.1 GCA_007376745.1 Parcubacteria group bacterium Athens0714_26 | reverse complement strand
ATTTTTTATTGCCAGCGAAGAAAAATACAACCTTTCTGTCGGCCAAAAAATCGACCTCGTGGCCACTTTGGAAAAATCTTTTTTCCGGGCTTCGCCCGAGTTGCGTTTGCGCATAGTGGATGTAAAATTAAATTAATGGCAAAACAGGAGAAAATTATTGTTTATACAGACGGAGGATCGCGGGGAAATCCCGGGCCTGCTGGTATAGGTGTGGTTATTGCAAAAGAGAAAGGGGGAGTGCTTAAAGAATATTCCCAGAGAATTGGCGTCCGTACAAATAATGAGGCAGAGTACGAGGCAGTGATTTTCGCCCTACAGAAAATCAAGCATCTTTTCGGTAAGCACAAAATAAAAGATTTAAATATTGAAATGCGAATGGACAGTGAGTTGGTCTGTCGTCAGCTTTCTGGAAAATACAAGATTATTGAGGAAAAACTTTTTCCTCTTTTTATAAAAATCTGGAATTTAAAATTGGACTTCGGCAGAATAGATTTTGTGGAAATTCCGCGCGAAAAAAATAAAGAGGCGGATAAACTTGCCAACGAGGCAATGGACAAGAGGGAAACCAAGTCAATGTTTTAAAATGGATACCGGAAAGTTTTTTATTCTGGCAACAGGTTTATTTTCTGGAATAGCGTGGAGATCATTTTATGATTGGGGTCCCGCTCTGGCGGGATTTTTTATTTTGCTCGGTTTAGTGTTTTTGATTACTAGAAATAAAATTTTTATTTTTATTTCGCTCTTTCTTTTAGGCTTTGGCATTGGCCATTTGCGGTACGATATGACGACTGTTTCAAGTAATAATCTTGAATCGCAAATCAGCCAAAGAACCATAATAACCGGCACCATTTCTGAAGAGCCGGAGCAAAAAGATAATTATCTACGTTTTATTTTAAACAGCAATGGTAACAGAATTCTGGTTTACGCTGACAAATATCCGGAATATAAATACGGAGATAAAATAAAAATGAACGGGATATTAAACAAGCCGGAAAATTTTTCTTCTTTTGACTGGCAATCATATCTGGAAAAAGACGATATTTATTATGAGATGTTTTATCCTAAGATAGAATTTATTGGTCACAATGGTTCGTGGATAAAAAGTTGGCTTTTTGGCATAAAACAAAATTTTTTAAGCGCCATTCAAAAAGCGGTGCCCGAACCGAACGCCTCTTATTTGGGGGGTGTCACAATCGGAGCTAAAACGACCATTCCCGCTGAACTTCAGAATGATTTTAAAAAAACCGGAGTTATTCATATAATTGTTTTGTCGGGCTATAACATTACTGTTGTGGCAAGAAGCATGATGGCTGCTGTTTCTTTTTTGCCTCAAATGTTCGGAGTGGGGCTTGGTATTTTGGGCATTATTTTATTTACAATTATGACTGGCGCAACAGCCACAGCGGTTCGGGCTTCCATAATGGCTATACTCGCCATTTCCGCAAAATTTTTCAGCAGAATATATGCAATTTCCTGGGCTTTGCTTTTGGCAGGAGTTTTTATGGTTATGCAGAACCCGAGAATTCTGCGTTTTGATTCTTCTTTCCAGCTTTCTTTTTTGGCAACCATCGGACTGATTTACATGGCCCCAATTTTGGAAAAGAAATTGCAATTTATTCCGCAAAAATTCGGATTAAGAGAAATTATTACAACCACTTCTTCGGCACAGATTATGGTTCTGCCGATATTGCTCTACAAAACAGGATTATTTTCCGTTTATGCTCTGCCCGCAAATATTTTGATTCTTTCTTTTATGCCCTTAACAATGTTTTTGGGATTTATAACCGGCGGATTGGGAATGATAAGTTTTATTTTGGCAACGCCCCTGGGCTGGTTAAGTTATGCGGTTACCCAGTACGAACTTGGCGTTGTAAACTTTTTCGCGGGCCTGCCGTTTTCATCTTTTACAATTTCCAATTTTCCGGCAATTCTGGCATTATTGATTTATATAATTTATGGATGGTTTATCATCAAAAATATCGTTAAAGAAAAACTATAGGTATTATTTTCTTGTCTTGCTTTTTGCTGTGGCTGTTTTGGTTTGGTATGCGGTATTTTGCGAAAGCAGGGCAGGGGCGGAAATTTATTTTTTGGATGTTGGGCAGGGGGACGCAGCGTTTATAGAAGCGTCCAATGGCAATCAGGTATTAATAGACGGCGGACCGGATAGAAAAGTTTTATCTGAACTTTCAAAGGTAATGCCGTTTTACGACCATTCTATTGATGTACTTATAGAATCTCATCCTGATGCTGATCATATAGCAGGCTTAATAGAAGTTTTAAAAAATTATAAAGTGGGAGCGATAATAGAGCCGGGCACTGTTTCTGATTCGTCGGTTTATGTTGAACTGGAAAATTTGATAAAAGAAAAAAGAGTTAAAAAATTTATTTTATCCAGCGGAGCAAAAATAGATTTAGGCAATGGCGCGTATTTTGATGTGCTTTTGCCGCCAGCCGGAGCAGATACTTCAAAAATGTCTTCCCACGACGGCATACTGGTTTTAAAACTTTATTACGGCAATAATTCGTTTTTATTTACCGGAGATATGGAAAATAAAATGGAAAATTATTTAGTGTCAACTGATTCGGCCGGATTAAAAAGTGATGTTTTAAAAATTGGGCATCATGGCTCTAAAACTTCAACCTCGGAATTATTTTTGGGCTGGGTTCAACCGCAATATGCAGTAATTTCTGTTGGCAAAGACAACAAATACGGTCACCCGACACAGGAAATTCTTGACCGCCTGGTGCAATTTAAAATTCCAATCCTGCGCACAGACGAAAAGGGGACAATAGAAATAAAAACCGACGGCGAAAATTTAAAAGTTGCAAATTAATAAAAAATTATTTAAGATTAATTTAATTTTATGAAAGAAGAAAAAAGTTTGATTATTTTTAAACCAGACGCTTTACAGAGAAACCTGCTTGGCGAGATTATTCACCGTTTTGAAAAAAAGGGGTTAAAAATTATCGGCCTGAAAATGATGCAACTTGAAGATATTTTACTCGAAGAACATTATGAACATCATAAAGATAAGCCGTTTTTTGATTCTATAAAAAGATATATGAAATCAGCTCCGGTGGTTGTAATGGCCATATCTGGTTTTAATGCTGTTAATGCAGTGCGATTAATAGTCGGGCCTACAAA
>VMGU01000056.1 GCA_007376745.1 Parcubacteria group bacterium Athens0714_26 | reverse complement strand
CGAATAAATATTCAAGCGAGCCTATCCACTCCCCGATTAAGCCGCCTTTATCCGGATAAAGAATATCAATTAGTCCCAGGCCGGCGGCAATAAAAAGTATTGCTCCTATGAAAGTGATAGAGAGGTTTCTTTCTTTTTCTTCTTTTTCAGATAAGAAAGAGACGGCCATTATGGTGAAAATTATTGGAATGAGATAATAGCCGAGTCCGAATAATTTTGAAAAAATTTTGAAAATAAAATCGCCGGCAGGCCCCGCTTTGCCGAAACTGGCCAAAATAAAAATTGCCGTAACGCCTATAAAAAAAATGCCCAAAATACTGCGTTCGGTCTCGGGGTGGATTTGCGACCTCAAGAATTTTATTTTGCCGCCGAAGTTTTTACGCTCAAAACTTTTTTTACTTTTATTGGACATAAAGGGATAATTAATTGGGAATTGGTAAACTGGGAAATTGGTAAATTAGGAAACTGGTAAATTAGAGAACTTAGTTTATATTACAATTATATAATAAAAACGTGATTGATAAAATTTTTAAAACTTACGACATCAGAGGTAAGTATCCTAAAGAAATAAACGAGGCGGCGGTTTTTGATGTGGCTAAAGCGCTTGGTAGGCATTTTACCTCAAAAAATAAGGCTAAAAAGATAGTTTTGGGATATGACGCGCGCCTAAGTTCGCCATCTTTGTATAGTAGCCTTATTAAGGGTTTGAGGATGAGTGTCCTTAATTCAGAGATAATTCTGGCGGGACTTATGACTACGCCGATGCTTTATTTTTTGGTAAATCATTTTAAGGCCAGCGGCGGCATAATGGTAACAGCTTCGCATAATCCCAAAGATTATAACGGCTTAAAAGTCGTTGGTGGAAAAGCCGTACCGCTGAGCGGCGGGGAAATCTACAAGATAATTTCTAATTTTTAATTTCTAAATAATGATTCAAACCGTAAGAAATTTTAAAACATGGATTATATAAATCTTTATGTAAAATTTTTGAGACGTTTTTTGAAAATAAGACGACCAATTAAAATTGTTTTTGATTGTTCAAACGGCGCCACGGGAAATATTCTTAAGGAATTATTTAAAGGTGGCCAGAAATCAAAGGTTTATTTTTTAAATGAACGCGTGGACGGAAATTTTTCGGCTCACGGGCCCGACCCTATGCGCAAAAACGCGGCCAAGGAATTGGAAGAGAAAGTTAAAAAACAAAAAGCTGATATTGGCGTGATTTTTGACGTTGACGGCGACAGGGTATTTTTTATAGATGATAGAGGACGCTTAGTTGACCAAGATGAAATTGGGTTTATTCTGGCTAAATTTTTAAAGTCGCCTTATGTTGTCGGAGTTAACTCCGGCGAGCTATTTAGAAACGATAAAAATGCCATTGTTTCGCGAACCGGTCATTGTTTTTATAAAAAATTAATGAGGGAGAAAGATATCAGTTTTGGTTTTGAGAGGTCGGGCCACTATTATTTCAAGGATTTTTTTTATTGCGATTCGGGTATTTTTGCCGCGTTAAAAGTTATTAATTTTGTGTCTTCGCTTGATACGGATTTTTCCGATTATTTAGACGGTTTGCCAAAATATTTTCGTTCCGGCGAGATGAATATTGATTTAGGAAATTTGAGTGAAGAAGTTAAAAAGGAAATTATTCTAAGATTGGAACACCATTATAACAGAGAAAAAAAAGAAATTTCAAAAATTGACTGTTTAACCATGGTGTTTAATGATTGGCGTTTTAATGTCAGGTTTTCAAATACCGAAAATTTATTAAGAATGAATATTGAGGCGGGTAGCCATAAGTTAATGAAGAAAAAATCAAGCGAGGTTAGAAAGTTTATTAAATCCGTTATATAAAATGTTTACCGTACTTTTTTCGTCTCTTGGGAGTTTTGTGGAGGAAGTTGGTTCGTCAATTGTTAAATTTCAGACTAATCATAATAAGATAAGTGTTTTCTCGGCGGGATTTATAAATTATTTTTTTGCCGTACTTGTTTTTTTGGCGTTGATATTTTTGCGTAAAAGTTTTGTTTTTAGCTTTCTTTCTTTGCCAACATTTATTATTAGGGCGTTTCTGGAGATTGTTCAGGCGCAAGTCACTTTGTACGCGTTAAAGAAAGCCGACCGCAGTACTTTTGTGTTTGTTAGAAATTTGACTATTCCGCTTATTTTAATAACAGATTTTGTTTTGGGTTATGTCGTGACATCGTTTCAGTTAGCGGGTGTCGGCTTAGTCATCGCTATAATAATCGCTGTTTTTGTGTTTCGAGTCGCTTCATTTAAGGGCGCGGGCTATGTTTTTTTTACGGCGGTTAACGCGGTAGCCACCATTTCTCTTTTTAAATATAACGTAAATCATTTTAATTCGGTGGAGGGCGAGCAAATTATTTTATATTTGATACTGCTTTGTTATTTCTTTTTCGCCGCGCGTTTTTTCGCGAAAGAGAACCCTTTTTTGTTTTTAAAACAAAAGATATTTTTAGGCCAGGGATTTTCTAATGCGATAGCCTCAATGTTGCAAACTTTTGCGATTTCATTCGGCAATCCCGCTATCGCGGTTACGGCCGAACGAGCCGCGGCTGTTTTGGCCGGAATTTTTTCAGGCCGAAGTTTTTTTAAAGAGAGCAAATTTTTCTTTAAAATACTTGCGGGCGTTGGTTTAGTCGCTGGTTTAATTTTGTTAATCGGATGATTAATTGGTAAATCTGATTCAAAACAGCGAATCGGTAGTTGGAAGTCTTTCGTGCCAGTTAAAAGAAACCTTAACTATTTCTTGGCCGTGGTTAGTCGGCACAAGAAGATGTTTTTGCTTTTTGCCGAGTTCGTATAAATCTTTGGTGATTTTCACGTCGTGCAGGCAGTAGTTTTTTAATTCTTCAAATTTCCCTTCTTTATAAAAAGTAATTGATTCAAGACTTTTGTGTGTTTTACCGATGCCTAAGTTGGTTTGGGCCAGCGTGTCCAGACTGATTCTATGGCCGAGTTTTTCTTCAATGTCGTCAAGGATATCCAGACTTTCAATCGCCTTAAGATTGAATTTAAAATATTTATTTAAAACCGGAATATCAAAACGGTTACTGCTGAATCCTATAAGCAAGGCGGCGCTTTGAAGCAGGGGGCCCAGCTTATCAAACTCGTTTTCAAAAAAAGATAAATACTCATTTTT
>VMGU01000055.1 GCA_007376745.1 Parcubacteria group bacterium Athens0714_26 | reverse complement strand
CCAGACGTCCGCATTGGTCGATTGGACTTATTTCGCCCTTACGTTATATTTGTAATAAATTAACAGTTGAAAAGTCTCAAATGTTATGGACGAGTACATCATTTTGACATCAGTCGATTATCGGGGTTATTATTATCTTATAGTTATAGAACGTTAATAACTTAATTTTGCCGTGTCTAACGGAGAAAGGAGGGACTAAATGAGAAGCTTTGTAAGAATAACGGCTTTCGTGCTCTTGGTAATCGCGGTAGTTTGCTTTATGTTTGTAATGGTGTTAGGCGCCGGGTTTTTACAAAAATCACCCGTCATTAAGCAGATTTTTGGCGCGGTGAGCAGTACCGCGGCGCAAGAAAACTATTTCGTTTCGGTTTCCGACACCCCGGCGGCGGCAAAAGCGGAACAATTCGTTGTCTCTACCGTGTTATCCAGCCGTGCAGCGCCCAGTGTTTATAGCTTGAATAAAGCTATGACCACCGACATTAATTTGTTGTTCACGATCCAGGGATATTTGCGCGATAATGATAATGGAAAATCCGCGCGAATAATGAGTAAGTCTTTACGATTCAGTTCTGTTAGTTCCGGCCCCAGCCGTTTGTTTGCGGCATCTCTAGCCGGTATAGGCTGCTCGCCTAATAACATCCGACAGAGCCGTCTATAATTTTGTACCTTCCATTTGAGGGTGAGCGCTTGCTCACCCTCTTTTTTTATTCTAAAATTCTGGTGAGATGGTGTCTTGCTTTGGCGGCTTAATTTAAAATCCCGTTAAAGCCAATTTCAATGAGCGACGAAGTTCAAATTATAAAAGAAAAACTGGATATAGTGGATTTTTTGAAGCAATATATTGAGCTCAAGCCCGCCGGTAAGAATTTTAAAGCTTGTTGTCCCTTTCATAAAGAAAAAACTCCGTCCTTTATGGTGTCTCCGGAGCGGCAGACTTGGCATTGTTTTGGCGCGTGCGGCGAAGGCGGCGATATCATCCAGTTTTTGATGAAGTATGAAAATCTTGAATTTTATGACGCGCTTAAAATTTTGGCGGAAAAAGCCGGAGTGGACATTAGAAGAAGCGCCGGCGGAGATTTTCGCGCGCATGATTCCTTGTACTCTATTATAAATGAAGCCAAGGACTTTTTTAAAAATAATTTATTCGCATCCGAGACGATTAGAAAATATGTAAAAGAACGGGGGTTAAACGACGAAACCGTTAGTGAATTTGAGCTGGGCCTGGCGCCCGACGGCTCGGATGTTTTAACTACGCATCTTACCAAACTGGGTTACAAAATCGTGGACGTTGAAAAGGCGGGTCTGGCGATAAAAACCGAAAGAGGCACTTATTGGGATAGATTCCGCTCGCGTCTGATGTTCCCGCTTTATAATAATGTGGGCAAGGCAGTGGGATTTACCGGGCGCATCCTGCCCGGAGCCGATGACAGGAACACCGGAAAATATGTTAACAGTCCGGAAACGCCGATTTTCCAGAAGTCTAAATTTTTATACGGTTTCCATAAAACCAAAAATGACATTAGGGAATTAAAATCCGCGGTGCTCGTGGAAGGGCAGATGGATTTTCTGATGATGTGGCAGGACGGCGTTAAAAACACAGTCGCCACTTCGGGTACGGCCCTGACTATTGACCATCTGAAAACATTAAGGCGCCTGGCAGACGAATTGATTTTGAGTTTTGATTCTGACGAAGCCGGGCAAATGGCAGCCGAGCGCAGCATTGACGCCGCCGGAGCCATGGATTTTATGGTGAAGCTTCTAATAATCGGGGACGAGAAGTTAAAAGACCCCGCTGATGTGGTTAAATCCCAGCCGGGCCTTATAAAATCAATGATGAAAAAATCCATACCCGCAATGGAGTATTATTTTCATAGGTATTTTAAAAATCCCGGTGTTGATTTGGAAAAAGATTTACAAAAGAAAAAACAGCATATTCGCCTGGTGCTTTCTAAAATTAAAAATTTAGCGAGTTCTGTGGAGCGTAGCCATTGGGTTAAAAAACTGTCAGATTTGGTTAATTTTGATGAGAAAACTCTGATGGAAGAAATGGATGATATAAAAGAAGAAAATAAAGTTTTTGCGTCCGACTTAGCGCCGCAGAAATCGGAGGAGAAAAATTTATCAAAACAGGATTTAATTTGTCAGCGGCTTTTGGGGCTGGCTTTAAATCACAAGGAGCTAAAAGAAATGCTTACGGAAAATATTTGCCATTTGCCGCCCTACTATCAGGATATTTTAAAAGGCAATCTTAACGGTGATGCGGAAAAACTGGTTAATTTTATCAGTTTGCGGTTTAGCTTTGATAATGTTGAGGAGGTTGATATGCCCAGGCTCAAAAAAGAATTTTTTAGCTTGCTAAATGGCCTAAAAGCTAAAAATTTGATTGAAAAAAGGCAGATTTTAAGCAAACAAATTAAAAGCCTTGAAAGATACGGCGACGAACAGCATCTTGCGGCGGCGCTTAGGGAGTTTGACAGCGTGTCTCAAGAGCTTCATAATTTAGGCATATAACACCCTTTAATAAAGAAGGGGGTTATAATTTTACGGAAATATACGATAAATCATCAAATTTATCGGATCAGAACGCTCAAAAGCAATTTTAAATGAAAAAGCATAAATCCAAAAAAATAAAGAAAAAGAAAAAAGCGTTAAAAAATAAGAAGGCAATCAGAAAAACCGGAAGCAAGGTAAAGAAAAAAATAAAAGTTAAGAAGGCCCAAAAAGTTTATATCGGCAAAAAAGCCCTTAAGGCGGAAATAGACCGGAATAATCTAGGTGAATTGATAAAGCGCGGCCTCGGCCGCGGCTTTGTCACGGATACTGAAGTTTTGAATTTTTTCCCGCGCATTGAAGACGACGTCACATTTTTGGAGGAGGTTTATAGCCAGCTTGAAAAAGCCCATATTAAAGTCGTTGAAACCAGCCAGCTGATTAAATTACCTAAAGATGATGAAATTGGCGAGAAAGAATTACAGAATGCCACGAAAATTGAGGGAGACCTTCCGGATTCGGTCCAGATGTATCTTAAAGAAATCGGCAGAACTCCGCTTTTAAATCAAGAGCAGGAACGCGAATTGGCCAAGCGTATTGAAAAAGGCGATAAAGAATGTCACAACAAATTCATTCAAGCTAATTTGCGTCTGGTGGTTTCCATCGCCAAAAGATATGTGAATCGCACGCCCAATTTGAGCATTTTGGATTTAATCCAAGAAGGGAATATCGGCCTTTCCCGCGCCGTTGATAAATTTGATTATCGGCGCGGTTTTAAGTTTTC
>VMGU01000054.1:6009-7568 GCA_007376745.1 Parcubacteria group bacterium Athens0714_26 | reverse complement strand
CCGCGCGCGTCAATTGACGCATTATATCCGCTTCTTCTAAATACGACATACCCTTAGGCTGGCAAAGCAGAGTTGACCCTCCGCCGGAAATTACGAATATAACTAGGTCATCGCCGGCCAAACTCTTTAATAGCTCAATAATTTTCTCCGTAACGGCGATGTTTTGAGGAGACGGCAAAGGATGGTCTCCCTTAAAAGCCTTAATTTTTTTAAGCTTGCCTTGATGGACATCCAAGACTATGCCCCCGCTAAGTTTTTTGCCTAAAATTTCTTCCAGCGCCATGCCGGCCTCCAATGAACATTTACCCACCCCCACCACAAAAATTCTTTTTATATCTTTTAAATTAAATTTTTTATTTTGTACCGTTAAATTTTCTTCATCCAAATAAACCGTATTTTTAATGATTGTTTTAGTATCTATGGCGTTTAGTCCGGCCTCAATAATCTCTAAGGCGGACTTTCTAAGCGGGTTTATGGCTAATTTTTTAAAGTTTTTTATTTTAGGCATCAATTTAATTTTACTACAAATTCAAGCCAACTTCTATTTATGATAAAATATTAAATGATATAAAGTTTCTATATATAGAAACTTTAATAACTAAATAAAATCTTAAGATTATTTTTTAGAAAAAATTAAATCAATTTCTTAGCTTCTAAAACAGCTCTTTCTAAAACAACGTCTTTTCCTTTTAATAAATCATCTAAAATTGGACTGATAAATATATTTGGTTCAACCCCCCTTCCTTCAATAGACTGCCCATTTATCCGTTGATAATTCCATGTAGACACAAATAATTCTAATGATAATTTTCCACAAGGAATAGCAAATTTTCTAGGATTACCCGTGCCCCCTCCAGTAGTTTCCCCAATAACCAGAGCTCTTTTATTATCTTTCATTCCCGCTATAAATAATTCGCTAGAACTAAAACACTCCGAATCAACTATCAAAATAATGGGAATATTCCAATAGGGTTCACTTGGATTAATAAAATAGTAATGTTTTTTTAATTTTAAATTTTTATTACTAGATCTTATTTCCGCAGTACCAAATAAAACTTTTTTTCTAAAAAGATGAGAAGTAAAAATATCTGATTCGGCAGAATTGCCTCCCATATTTCCTCGTAAATCAATAATTAAAACTCTCACCCCATTTTTAAAGAAAAATGCTAATTTCTGTTCTAAAACCTGCCCAATATTCCTCCAAACAGGGACTTTAAAATAAACAATATTATTGGTGATTTTCTTCGTATAGAAATGTTTTTCTTTGTAATTTACTAATTCTCTTTTAATATTTTTTGTATAAATTTTATCATCAAGTTTTATTTTAACTTCAGCCATGTTTTGTTTTTTATCAGCTAAAATAAATTTTAATCCCTGATTTTTCAAATACTGATCAGTTGACCCGGAAATCATTCCTCTCGCCTCCTTTAAAATAGCTTCTGGAATTTTATTATCTACCAATAAAATTTCTCCTATTATTTTATTTATTTTTCTTAAATAAAACTTATTCTCAATCCAAACAATATCGTAGTTAATCGGCTTAAAAATCTTCCAAGGAT
>VMGU01000054.1:0-5991 GCA_007376745.1 Parcubacteria group bacterium Athens0714_26 | reverse complement strand
AGGATATCCTCCTAATTTTGTATGACTATTTTTTAGATCGGCTAATATTTTTTTAACAAAAACAAAAAAATCTTTATTGTTTTTAATATATTTTAAATTATTATCCCGCTCTTTAAAATATTTTTTTAAATCCAAAAAAACTTTTTTATTTTTAAACGGAAAAATCTCTTTAATAATTTTATAAATAGAAAATAAACACAATTTATAAGATTGGTTTATTTTTGAATAAACTTTCATATAATCAATGTTATCATTTTTTCAATGATAAAAAAATGGGCCGAAATAGAATACTACTTCGGCCCATCACTCCTGGATTGCGATTAACAATCCTGGCCACAACTGGCATCGTGCGTACAGCCACCAGTGTCAGCATTGCAACCATCACCGTTGCAATTGCAACCACCGACATCGAGCACAAGTTCGCTGGGAAGCACAGCACTTTTTGCTTCAATCTTATTGCTCATAGCAACCCTCCTTCCCTCTCTAATCTCTATTTTAGAGACATGAGAAGCTAATTTTTACATCACTTTTTTTAAAACACCTCCTTTCTATTTTTAGACTCCCGATAATCTAGCGATTTTCTTTACAATTGCTGGGATTAACATTTTAGTAAATATGCAATAAGGCAAATCTCTTCCCATAAAATTTCCAGAAACTCTTACCGCTTTTACCGCGCAGCCACCAGAACACACATATCTTGCAAAACAATTTTTACAGGGAAGCAGAATGCTACTGTGCCGATTTTGAAATCTAGCAAGGGCAGCTTCATTAACCACAAATGTATTTTTTTCAGAAGTTCAAAATCAGAATCCTGATCATCTACTACTTCTAAACAACCACTAATAAAACCCTCATCAGTTACTATCATAGATCGTCCGCTAGCCGATCCACAAAAATATCCAAGTCCTTTTGTAAGATGGCCAATGTGGCTATTAGTTATTCTAATCCCAAATTCTCTCGCAACGCCCATCGCCTTAAAAAATGAGGTAACAAACTCCTTCCCGTCAGGCGAATAGACTTCTTTTTCGCTTTCTTTACCGAAAATTACCCGTTTATATTCTCTGCCGTGTGGAAAAAGTGGTTCTACGTGGAGACTCTTAACGCCCAAATTGCCAAAATATCGGACAATTTCTCTAATATCGTCGATAGACGAAAAAGTAAGTCTTATCGTGAACGGATAATTTCTGGAAACTAAATAGCGTATGTTTTTTTCAACTATCTCGCTTGATCCTTTCCCATTCACAAATGGTCGATTTCGGTTTTGAATAAATGCGGGACCATCTGCAGAAATAGATATACCGAAGTTATTATCAATAAACCAGTCGAATATACCTATACTAGCAGTACCATTAGTGACAATTTGGAAGCGTGTCTTTTTACTACTTTTTTGAGCAAGATAATAAGCTTCCTTAACCACTTCTTGTATCAGTGCAAACTCAAGAGTAGGCTCTCCACCGCCATGAAAAGAAATTCTTATCGTGTTTCCTTTAAACTGTTCCGCAAACCATTTAAGAGATTGTAGAGCAAGATTTAAACTCATTGTTCTACCAGATTTTTTTGCCGCGGCATAACAATAAATACAGGCTAAGTTACAACTCCTTGTTACAAGCAACGTCAAAGAACGAAATCCCCTCCAAGTTTCAATGTCATCTTTTCGGGTACTTTCAGGAAGGGCGTTAAAAAAACCCGATTCGTGCAACGATAAAAAAATCTCTGTGCCTTTTTCAGGAAAAGAAAACACGCGGGCTATTTTACCGCTAAACGGTGAATATACTATGTACGAATCACCGCCTTGAACCACTAAAGTGTCTTCAATAAGATAAGTTGATTGCATACAAACCTCCTTTATCAGTTTATTTTTTATTTTCAAAAATCTAATGTTTTTATATTATAACACAACTATTTATATTTTTCAAGAACGAACGGGTTGACAAAAAACCCTAAAAATAGTTAACTATAGCCAGCAAGTTAATAAAATAATCTACCAAAAAGGAGAGTCCTAATGAAAATCGTGATATTTAACACCCAATCTACGGAAAGCGAACTGGAAAAATTAATACTTTTCTTAGATAACACCTTTGAATCGATAGGGTCGGACGGCTATAAAGTGAAAAAAGAACCCGACAAACAAAACGGTTTTACGGTTTTCAAGTTTACTGAATGCGATATCGTGCCGCGACGAAACCTCATTGTTGGCCTGAAAGAAAATAAAATCTGGGCCAGTAAGGTCGCCAGCACAATCTTTAAAGCTTTATGCGAAGCTTTAATAGAATTCAGCGTCAGCTATACCCAAAACCCTCCCTTTACTCTCCCTCAAAAATCTTCCTAAAAAATTAAGAGCGCACCCGCGGCTCTTTTTTTTATTCATATCTAAGCGCCTCTATCGGACTCTTTTTTGCAGCCTGTCTTGCCGGATATATCCCGAAAACTAAACCCACCAAAGCCGAAACCCCAAGGCCCAGAAATGCCGCGTTTAACGGGAACGCAAACGACCAATCCAAATTAGCAAATTTACTCAAAATAACCGCAGCAATAAAAGACAGAGTACCCCCTAAAATAATACCTATTGTACCCCCTATGGCGGTGAGTATCACTGCCTCTAAAATAAATTGAGTTGAAATATCTTTATTGGTTGCCCCCAGAGCTTTGCGTAAACCAATTTCCCGCGTCCTCTCGGTCACGGACACCAGCAGCCAAAAATAAAGTTAAAACATTCATGATTGTATTTACCTGCTCCATAGCGCTGGCTTGGGTACCGATACTAAAATCATCTTTTTCCGGATCTGTTATATTATGAGAATTTCTCAAAGTAATTTTTATATCCCGTACTGTTTCATCAACTAAATCTTCGGACTTAGCTTCTACTAAAATATGTTGAAAATGTTTTATGCCAAAAACATATTGCTGAGCCGTTGTCCAAGGAATCAAAACCACGTCGTCAAAATTTACGATTGAAACTTGTCCTTTCTTAGCCAATGTACCCACCACTTTAAAATTCCTATTTTTTATTTTTATTTTTTCTCCTATTGCTTCCGAAAACCCAAAAAGTTCTTCTTTTATTTTTAAACCTATAACCACGACATCAACGCGGTTTCTAACATCATCACTTTCTATAAATCTTCCTTCATCAACACCGACGCCGTACATGCTCCCAAATCCCTGAGAAATCCCGTATACACTAGTACCATAGGATTCATTTTCAAATATAACCGTTGCGCCGCCGAATACGAGCGGCTCAACCGTTACCGCATAAGGAAGATTTTCTTTCTTTTGAAGCGCGGTTAAATCTTTCTCCTTTAAAGAATCACTGAACATTTGAAGAATATCACTTATCCCCTTAGGTTCGCGGCCGGGACGTATTTCAATAACCCTAGAACCAACGCTCTGAATCTGACCCAAAATAAGATTTTGCGCGCCCTTACCCAAAGACATCACAATCATAATCGCAGTAATACCGATTACTATGCCGAGTATAGTAAGTCCCGATCTAGATTTATTGGATTTTAATCCCTTAACGGCGGTTTTTAAAATATATTTTATATGCATAACTATTTTATGAATTTATCCGTGGCTTTATGCTGATGCGACACCACTTGGTCGCTTTCAATTGTGCCGTCATGAAGATGTATGATGCGTTGGGCGTGCTCCGCGGTATAAGTTTCGTGAGTTATCAAAATAATCGTACGGCCCTGAACTTCGTTTAATTCCTGGATTATCTCCATAATTGTTTGACCTGATTTGGAATCTAGATTGCCGGTAGGTTCGTCGGCAAAAATAATCTGCGGATTCACGACCATAGCCCTGGCTATGGCCACTCTCTGTTTTTCGCCGCCGGAAAGCTTCGTTGATTCGTGGCTGACGCGATGGGAAAGGCCGACCGACTCAATGGCTTTCAAGGCTATACCGTCCCATTTGGACTCCGCGATATCGGAATAAAACAACGGCAATTTTACATTCTCCAAAACCGTGGTTCGCGGCAATAAATTAAAAGACTGGAAAATAAATCCCATCTTACTATTACGCACATGGGCGATTTCTTCCCCGGAATAATCATCCATGGTTTTACCGTCAAAAAAATATTCTCCTCCTGTATGCCTGTCTAAAAAACCAAGAATATGAAGCAGGGTTGACTTGCCCGAACCCGACGCTCCCATAATAGCTACAAATTCGCCTTTTTTTACATTAAAAGAAACCCCGCTAAGCGCCGGGGTCTCAACTTCGCCATCATGATAAATTTTTTCTAAATTTTTTACCTCGATTAAAACCATATGCTTAAAAGTAAAAAATATTATTGGGAAATCACTACTTTATCCCCCTCTTTAACTCCCGTGATAATCTCCACCTGACCATCTGACCCGCGTAGCCCGATTTTTACCGGAACTTCCTTAACCGTGTTATTTATTAAAATCTGAACAGATTTATCGCCGTCTTTTGAAATAATCGCTCTCTGCGGGACGACCAAAACATTATCCACTTTAGCCGTATTGATATCTATGTTGGCGGTCATACCCGATTTAACCCGCGCGTCTTCGCTTATAAATTGTAATGTGGTTTTATATGTAGCCACCCCCTCTATTATGGTTTCCGCTGGATCAATGGCCGTGACCTTCGCGTCAAAAAACACGTCGCCCCCGTAAGCGTCCAGTGTTACACTGGCAAAATCTCCTACTTTAACTTTAGAAATATCCGCTTCGGCTACACTTGCTTCCATTTCAAATTTTGTTTTGCTAATCACGGACACGACTACGGTATTAGCTGAAACAATTTCACCAACTTTGGTGTTTTGCGCGGTTACAATTCCATTAATCGGCGAACGGATTATTGACTTGGCAAGCTGTGCCGAATAATCGGTAACATTAGCCTGGGCCTTTTCCACGTTCGCCTCTTGGGCTAAAATCTGCTCCGGCACCGTGCCCGCTTGATCTAAAATTAACTCATTTTTAGCCAGCGTTACGTCCGACTCAGCGCTGTTTAAACTTTGTTCCTCCGTGGATAAATTAGTAGTTGCCGTACCGATGTTAGTCCGGGCGGCATAAACAGCCGCCTTCCAAGCATCTATGGTGGTTTGTGTTAAATTGGAATTCGCCGTAAGAGCATTAATCGATAAAGACGCCTCATCTAAAAAGGACTTTATCTGAGCAAGATTATTTTTCGCGTTACTTATATATAAGGATAAGTCGCTATTAACCGTAAGACTGGCAAGCGAATTATTCCAAGAAACTAAAGTGCTTTCTATCACCAACCTGCTTGACTCAAGGTCGTATTTTATCTGCGAACTGTTGGCTGAAAAATTAATGGTCGGACTGGAAGTTCTGGGATTGTTAAAAAACTGGTCTACTTTATTTCTTATCGCATCGTCGGATTTAACATAGGCGTCTTGCAAGGTATCAACCAAACCGGACTTCACGTCACTAAGCGCCAGCTCCGCGTTTGCAACTTTAACTTTTTGGATTTCTATCTCCTCCGGCCGCGTACCGCTTTTTAATTCGGCCAGCTGCGCCATTTGGGATTTTAAATTCGCCCGAGCCCCAAGAAGCTGAGCGTATAAATCGCCGTTTTCAAGACGCATCAAAGTCTGTCCCGACACCACGCTATCGCCAACCGCCACGTTTATCACCGCTAACTTACCGCCTTTCTCAAAAGCCAGATCAACGCTTTGCGACGGCTTTACTCTGCCCGTAACGCTGACCCCCTGGACAACAGAACCTTTTTGGACAATAACCGAATTATAAACCGGCGCTTTTGACCCGCTTAAAGAAAAATAACCGATAATAACGATAAGTGTAACCGCTGCAATAATAACAACGGGTTTTTTCAATAAATTCTTAATAAAAGTCATTTTGGTTTAATATATCAAATATAAGGATTTTAATCAAAAACAGCCTTATCGAAATGCACAAGTTCAGATACATATGAGACTTTTCGGCTCATCGAAAAGTCATGCAGCAATACAATAAAACAAGGGGTATTAAGGGCATTGTAAGTGTCTAT
>VMGU01000053.1 GCA_007376745.1 Parcubacteria group bacterium Athens0714_26 | reverse complement strand
GAGGTTTGTCCTTTGGAACAACCCAAGATACCTTAAAAGATACTTTTGCCCAAGCCGGCACAGTTGAGTCAGCGACTATCATCATTGACAAAATGTCCGGCCGTTCAAAAGGCTTTGGTTTCGTGGAAATGTCTACCGAAGAAGAAGCCCAAAAAGCTATCGAGATGCTCAACGGAAAGGAGCTTGAAGGTCGTCAGTTAACGATCAACGAGGCTCGTCCGATGGAACCTCGAACCAATCGCAGCGGTGGTGGCGGATTCAACCGCGACCGTGGCGGAAGAGATAGTAGAGGAGGCTGGTAAATTTTACACAGTTTCAAAAACAACCCCGATTTAAATCGGGGTTGTTTTTTTAAACAATAATTAAGCAAGGGATAAAAAATGACCCGTCTAATTAGACGGGTCGAGGTATTAATTGAGGCGAGTGATTAAAAATCTTTTTGCCAAAATCAGAAACTTTATGGGTTAGTGGTTTTGGTGGATGGACCGTTGTTCCAATCATCCGACCGCCTATTCTTAACCCCATTTCCCATTGTTCAAGGCGCTCAATGATAATAAATCTATCTGTTTCATAGCCATATTTGCCTTCAATTTCACGGTAATCATTAAAAATAATGATGTCGCCTTCTTTGATTTCGTTTTCGCTTACAAGAGGCAGACGGCCAAATGGCGTATCGCGGAATTTTTCTTCGCTTTGAAAAAGTTCAGAATTTGAAACTGGCACCCATCCATTTTTTTTCACGTATTCAAAATTCAGCCAGGGCGCCTTCTTTTTCAGCCAATCCGGGATTTTTAATTCAGTCTTATCTTTTGTTTCCGGCATGCTTCACCCCCTTATTTTTTTTAAAGTACCCGAGGTACGATATAAAATTAGCGTACGTAATGATATTCTAATAAATTTTATCCGCTTGTCAATGGATTTTACTAAAAATAATTTTTATATTATAATTATATCAATATGGATACATTGGAAAAAACTTCGCCTAAAGATTTTTTTCTGCATCTTTTGGCAATCATAACTCTTTACGTAAGCTCCACAAGTCTGGTGACTCTTTTGTTTCAATATATTGATATGATTTTTCCGGACGTCCTTAACCCCGTTTATTATGAGAGTGTGGCTTCTTCCATCCGTTATGCTATGGCATCATTAATAATTATTTTCCCGGTTTACATATTTATTTCATGGCTGCTTAACAGGGAATATGCCGCAGTGCCGGAAAAACGCGAGCTTAAAATAAGAAAATGGCTGATTTATTTCACGCTCTTCCTTGCGGCTGTCGCGATAATAATTGATTTGGTCACTTTGATTTATAATTTTTTGGGGGGCGAGCTGACCTTCCGTTTCATATTAAAAATTATTACGGTTCTTCTGGTGGCGGGTACGATTTTTACCTATTATTTTAAAGAATTTAAAAAGCCCCTGGCTTCGTCCAGCGCTAAAATTTTAACCTGGACGGTTTCCGCGGTGGTCTTATTGAGTATCGCCGCTGGATTTTTCACCGCTGGTTCGCCGCTTAAAGCTCGGCTTTATACTTTTGACCAGCGTAAAATAGGCGATTTACAAATAATCCAGAGTACTATTATTAATTATTGGACTTACAAAAACGCTTTGCCGGTAAAACTTTCGGATTTAAATGACAGCATTTCTGGTTTTACCGTGCCGCTTGACCCGCAAACAAATATTTCTTACGAATATGCGGTAAGAAGTTCGCTTTCATTTGAGTTGTGCGCTAATTTTAACCTCGCGGTTAAAAACAATAATATTTATCCGCAGACAAAACCGGCAATATACACCGATGGCACAAAGATCGGCGGCACAAACGCCAGCTGGGACCACGAAAGCGGCAGACAATGTTTTTCGAGGACCATTGACCCGGCACTATATCGGAAGTCTCCCATAACTCCTTAATTTAATATGCTACCAGTCTCCGCGTTAATCACTTTTCAACTCATTGTTTTTATTTTTTCAGCGATAGTGCATGAGGTTTCGCATGGATTTATCGCCCATAAATTAGGCGATGACACGGCCAAATCTATGGGGCGCCTTACATTAAATCCGTTCAAGCATCTGGATTTTTTCGGTTCGTTTGTGGTACCGTTATTATTTGTCATATCAGGAAGCAATTTTATTTTTGGATGGGCTAAACCAGTGCCGTTTAATCCTCAAAATTTAAAAAATCCTAAAATCGGCGCGGCAATTATTGCTTCTGCCGGCCCGATAAGCACTCTTATTTTAGCAGTTATCTTCGGCATTATTTTAAGAACCGCCGGCTTATTTTTAAATTTTACCGGCGGCTTCGGTCCGGCGTTAGTTCTGCTTTTAAATATTATTATTTACATTAATATTTTATTGGCAGTTTTTAATTTAATCCCGATTCCACCGTTAGACGGGTCTAAATTATTATTTGCCATACTGCCCGACAGATTTTATAAAGCCCAAAGGATTTTAGAGCAATATGGCGCCATTTTTTTATTGATTTTATTATTTTCCGGAATTCTTAATTTTATCAGTCCGATTACAACTTGGCTCGAAACCTTGATAGCAGGCAAGTGGGCGATTATGTAAACCGTATTTAAAAGTTGACGTTAGTGATGAATTTAGTGTAGAATAAATTCAAATTTGTCCCCCATATGTTGAGGGATATAATTTTTAGATAAATTATGCCGACAATAAGACAATTATTAAAAAAGGGGAGGAAGCCAAAGGTAGCCAAGGTAAAAGCTCCGGCGCTTTTGCGTTATTTCAATTACATACAAAACAGGCCCGTTAAAACCGCTTCTCCATTTAAGCGCGGAGTTTGCTTAAAAGTTTTCACTACGACTCCTAAAAAGCCTAACTCGGCTTTGCGTAAAGTTGCCAGAGTGCGTCTTACTAACGGCATGGAAGTAACGGCTTATATTCCCGGCGAAGGTCACAATTTACAGGAACACTCCGTGGTTGTTATCCGTGGCGGCAGGGTAAAGGACTTGCCAGGAGTCAGGTACCATATAGTAAGAGGTATCCTTGATACCGGCGGAGTTAACCGTAAACAGCAAAGAAGTAAATATGGAGCCAAGCGGCCTAAATAATAAATAGCCTGTGGCTAATGACTTATAGTAAATTTAATGTATGAGAAAAAAACGAATTTATAAAAAATATCGTAAAGAGGATTCAAAATATAAAAGCGTTGTGCTGGGACGCTTTATTAACTATTTAATGGAAGATGGCAAAAAAGTAGTGGCGGAGAAAATTATGTACGAAGCGTTGGATAAAATTAAAGCAGAAACCAAAGAAGAACCCAATAAAATTTTTGAAAAGGCTTTGGAAAATGTTTCACCGATAGTTGAGGTTGCATCAAAACGCATCGGCGGAGCCAACTACCA
>VMGU01000052.1 GCA_007376745.1 Parcubacteria group bacterium Athens0714_26 | reverse complement strand
CTATGGCAAAACCCTAATAATTGACCATGGATTGGGAATTTTTTCTCTTTATTTGCATTTAGACGAATTTAAAGTTTTAAACGGAAAAGGAGTCAAAAGAGGAGAACTTGTTGGGCTATCGGGCAACACCGGTTATTCAATATCTCCCCATTTACATTTTTCAATAAAAGCTAACGGCGCTAGCGTTGACCCTCTAAAGTTTATTGAAACAACAAAAAAAGAACTAACAAAATGAGATAAAATTTGCAACGGGGGAATTACGCAGAATGAGATTCATAAGTAACACCCTACTTGAAACCTCCGATATTATAAAAAAGCAACGGCCGTTGCTTTTTTATAATATCTTGAGCTAAGGGAAAGAAAACTAAATTATACCAACCTAAGCCAATCTGGAAATATTTATTTCTAACGGGGCAAATCAACGAGAAACAAAAGTGTTGCCAGCATACCCTTCACGTACAAAAATTTGACAAAATTTAGAGGGGGTGATATACTTTAGACAGTAAGAAGGTGGGAAAACTAAATAGCCCGGCGGACGACGAAAGGGCGTCGCGGGCAATCCTCCTGCGCATCCCCCCTTCGTTAAAACTACGGAGGGCAAAGAAAGCTATGGAGGACAAGGAAAAGAAGGAGGAAAAGTGAAAAAAATATTATTGGCGATGGCGGTAACTGCGGTATTGGTGATAATCTCAATAATCGGCACCATGGGGTCGGCGATTGAGGCGAGGGAAATTCAGGAACCATCCCCCGCTATAGAACCTAACCAAACCTTCACGACTGTTTTTGAGATAAGGGGGGTAAAAGACGGCGCTTATAAAATTCTGTTTGAAGCTTCGCCTGCCGACTTCAGTTTTTCCGGCGCTGTAGTTTTGCAAGGAACTCCTTATCCAGCTCTTTATTATTATAGATGGGGAGATGTCATCCCCATCAAAAAAGAAATGAGGCATGTTCTTGAAGTATCTCTGGCGCCCACCAGCAAAGGCGATATCAGAGGACAAACGTTCTCGGAAAAAATAACATTCATTTCCGGGAGATACGCCTATAGTAAAAAACACCTAATCAAAATAGATTAAACGTTGCCCTTGCCTTGTTAGCCCCGAGTTGCGGATCCTATCCGCGCCTCGGGGCAATTTCTTTTACACAGGAAATTGACTTGTGTCTAAAATCTTGGTAAGATGGATAAATGCGAAAGCTTTTCATTCAAGTGATTGCCGGAATTTCGGGGCTTTGGTTAGCCAGCCAATTTGTTTCTGGAATAGAGTTCACCGGAAAATTAACAACTTTAGCTTTAGCGGGTTTAACTCTTGGTCTCCTGAATTATTTTGTAAAGCCAATTTTAAAAGGCATCTCTCTCCCTTTGCGGATTTTAACCTTAAACCTTTTTACGATAGTAATCTCAATGGGACTTTTATGGGTAGTTGATTTGCTTTTTACAGAATTAAAAATCGTCCAAAGATTAACCATTCAAGGATTAGCTCCCCTCTTTTGGACGACCCTGATTATCTGGGCGATTTCCCTGATTTTATCTTCATTCATTAGAAGCAAACCGAAATTATCTGAACCATCCGCATAAATCAGCTTCTATCAGCATAAATCAGCGGGAAACCTTGGTATAACGCTGATTAATACTGATTCGGCTGATTAATGCTGATACCCTTAAACTTTCCAATGGAATCTATCTTAATCTTAGCTCAAATTATTGTTTCAATACTTTTGGTTGCAGCGATTTTGCTTCAACAGCGAGGCCAGGCCTTAGGCGGCGCTTTCGGCGGTGGCGGCGAATTTTATGCTACCCGAAGAGGCGTAGAAAAAAAGATTTTCCGGGCTACTATATTTTTGGGAATACTCTTCGTTATTCTCGCTATTTCAAACCTCATTTTATAACTTGTTCAAAATTTGTACTCTATTAAAAAAATTTTTTGTTTTTTTGAAATCTTTACTGTTGCGACTAAGGAGCGGTTTTAAAGCTGGAAAAGAAATCGGTTTAATAATAAAAAAGGGGGGGCTGCCGAAATTTTCCCAATGGACACAAACTCTAAATATTCTTTCGAAAAAGGAAAAAATTTCTCTTTTGGTATTTTTAATTCTATTTCTGATTTCATCTCTTTTTCTATGGTTTAGTTTTTATTACAAAAATACCGAAATCAAACCGGCGAAAGGCGGAAATTATATTGAGGGCGTCATTGGAAGACCGCGGTTCATCAACCCAATTTATGCTTCTTCAAACGACGCTGACAGGGATTTGGTGGAGCTCATCTACTCTGGTCTAATGAAATATGATAACGAAGGGAAAATCGCGCCCGACTTGGCTAAAAGTTATGAGGTTAAAGATGATGGAAAAGTTTTTGAATTTTCTTTGAAAGACAATATCTTCTGGCACGATGGAAAAAAATTCTCAATAGATGACATTATTTTTACTATAAATACAGTCCAGAATCCCGATTATAAAAGCCCGCAAAGAACGAATTGGTTGGGGGTTGATGTGGAAAAAACCAATGAAAATTCTCTGAGATTTTTACTCAAAAATCCTTATCCGGCATTTTTGGAAAATACAACCTTAAAAATCCTGCCAAAACATATCTGGGAAAAAATCCCTCCTCAGAATTTCCCTTTAGCAGATTTTAATTTGCAACCCATAGGAACCGGCCCCTATCGTTTTAAAAACCTTACCAGAGACAAACTCGGCTATATCAGATCTCTGACAATTACCAGCTTCCAAAAGTATTTTGCTAAAAAACCTTTCATTTCCGAGATTACTTTCCAATATTTTGAAAATGAAAATGACGCAATTTCAGCCGCCAAAAAAGAAGAAATCCAAGGGATCTCTTCCATATCTTCTAAAAATTATAAATTAATTAATGACAACACGTTTTCTGTATATTCGCTCTCGCTCCCCCGTTATTTCGCCTTATTTTTGAACCCGAGGGAATCAAAAATCCTTGCCGATAAAAATATCCGCCTGGCTTTGAATTACGGCACGAACAAAAAAGAAGTTATTGAAAAAGCGCTTTCCGGCAAAGGGAAAGTTGCCGAATCGCCCATTTTACCAGAAATCTTTGGATTCAACCAACCCTCAAAAATTTATCAATTTAATCAGGAAACGGCTAAAAACCTGTTGGAAAAGGCGGGTTTCAGGGATGAAGACAATAATGGTTTTAGAGAGAAAATCGTTGAAAATCCCCAAGCCGCTGTTTTTAAATCTAATCTTCAAATGGGTAGCCAGGGAACAGAAGTAAAAGAACTTCAAAAATGTCTAGCCAAAGATTCTGAAATTTATCCCGAGGCGGAAATTACCGGTGTTTTTGGAGAAAAAACTAAACAGGCCTTAATCAGATTCCAAGAAAAATATAAAAAAGAAATTTTAGAACCTACTGGATTAACCAAGGGGACGGGCAATGTCGGCAAAAACACCCGGACAAAATTAAATGAACTTTGCGGCAAGCCCACCAAAGAGATTACGCCTTTGCAATTTTCTTTAATTACCGTTGACCAGCCGCAATTAATTGAAGTGGCGAATATGATAAAAAAACATTGGGAGAATTTGGGCATAAAAACGGAAATTAAAACTTTTGAAATATCAAAACTCCAGCAAGAAATTATTAAACCGAGAGCGTATGGAATTTTGCTTTTTGGCGAAGTTCTGGGTTCAATCCCCGATCCTTTTTCTTTCTGGCATTCTTCCCAAAAAAGAGACCCGGGGCTGAACTTAACCGACTATGAAAATAAGGCAAAAATACGAAAAATTCCAAAATATTTTAATTGAAGACGCTCCTGTCGTTTTTCTGTATAGTCCGGATTATCTTTATCCGGTAAGCAAAGAAATTAAAGGCATTGGAGCAAAATTCATTGCCGACCCCTCAAAAAGGTTTGCCGGGATTGAAGGGTGGTATGTGAAGACGAAAAGAAGTTGGAAGTAACCTTACGAAATTACGAAAAAAAATATGAAAATACGAAAAAATAGATTTCGTATTTTCGTAAAAATTTCGTAATTTCGTAAGAAGTTTATGAAAAAGCCGGAAATTCGTTATTTATACGATATGAAAAATGTCCTTTACGACCAGCAATGGCTGAAAAATGCTAAAAATTTTGGGGTTTATAGGGTATTCCGAGGAGTTAAAAAAAATGGCGGTTTGAGATACGATGTCACGGTAATGCCTCCAAAAATGCTAGGCAAGGAATTTCCAAAGACAAAAGGCAATTGTAATTCAAATAATTTTTTTGAATTATATATTGTTCTTGGGGGTGAGGCGTTGGTTTTAATGCAAAAGATGAAAGGAAAAACTGTAAAGGATGTTGTAGCAATAAAAGCTAAAAGAGGAGACTATATAATTGAACCTCCGGATTATTATGTTATCACCATAAATCCTTCGAAAAAACTTTTAAAAATAGGAACTTGGGTTTCGGAAAAAAATA
>VMGU01000051.1:1110-4609 GCA_007376745.1 Parcubacteria group bacterium Athens0714_26 | reverse complement strand
CTTTGGAAACACATGATGACTTTGGAAGAATCGCGGCGCAAACCGCCAAGCAAGTTATTCTTCAGCGGCTAAGAGAGGCCGAGAGATCATCGGTGCTTCAAGAATTCCAAAATAAAGCGGGAGAAATCGTCAGCGGCATTGTCCAACGTTTTGACAGAGGAAATGTTTATATTGATTTAGGAAGAGCGACCGGAATTATGTTTTATAACGAATCCATTCCCGGAGAACATTACAGGATAGGAGAAAGGCTAAGATTTTTTGTTGCCGCGGTACAAGAAGAAGCGAGAATCCCGGGGATTATTCTTTCGCGTTCTCATCCCAAATTCATCAGCAAACTTTTTCAGCTGGAAGTCCCGGAAATTTCCGACGGAGTCGTTGAAATAAAAGCCATTGCCAGAGAACCGGGTAGCCGGACAAAAATCGCGGTCGTTTCCAAAACCGAAGGCGTTGATCCCGTGGGTTCCTGCGTGGGCCAAAGAGGCACCAGGGTAATGGCGGTCAGCAACGAACTGGGACAAGAAAAAATCGACATAATTGAATGGTCCGATGACGCCGAAAAATTTATAGGCAATTCTTTGTCTCCGGCAAAAGTTAATTTGGTAGAAATTTCAGAAAGGAGAGAGGCTAAAGCCTTTGTACCCGAAGACCAATTAAGCTTAGCCATCGGCAAAGGCGGACAAAACGTCAGATTAGCGGCAAAATTAACTGGCTGGAAAATCGACGTACGCTCACAAACCAGACCGGAAGAAATTTTAGAAGGAGGGGTGGCAGAAGCTAGCCCGGTAAACACCAAGGAAACAACCGAAGACCCCAAAGAATAATAATCGTATTTTTGAACTGTGGATAAAGTGTGAGAAACCATAAAAAAACAGGCTGATAAGCCTGTTTTAAATACGTAAATTGCCCCCATTTTGCTAGCTAGAACTCGTTGCTTAATTCAAGCAACTCTTCGCCTGGCTCAACTAGATTATAAGGAGATACTTCACTCGCATCACTTACCCTTGTCACTTTCATCCGACCACCGCGCGGCTCAAATTCACCATTAACCATTTTAACCCTACCGAAAGAAACAGAAATTGCCGATGTCTCGTGGATGACCGGTTCCCTCATGTTTAGAAACTTATTACGATTTTTTTCCATAGCGGCGTAAACATCCAAAACTCCTTCTCCTGAAACTTTCCTTCTACCCATTCGTCATCACCCCCTTTCTGAATAAAATTTCTTGCATCTATTTACTTAATCAAAGAACCAAAATATAAATTGGGCACTAAGTAACTGGTAACTGGTAACTGGTAACTGGTAACTGGTAACTGGTAACTAAAAATTTCTTGTGAATTATTATTCTACAATATTCATATCTATTAGTCAATAAACGCAGGCGAGCAGTCTTTATTCTTTTTCTTTGATTTTATACTGAAACGCTTCAGCCAAATGATTAACTCCGACAATTTCGCAATCTTCCAAGTCAGCGATAGTGCGCGCGGTTTTTAAAATCCTGTAATATCCGCGCGCCGAGACGTAAGAATTCTCAAAAATATCTTTTAAGAATTTATCAGCCTCTTCATCTAATTTTATCAATTCATCGCAAAGCCTGGAACTCATTTCGGAATTGGTTAAAATTTTATATTTTTTTAATCTTTCATATTGGATAGCCCTGGTTTTTATAATTTTATTTCTCATTTCGTCGGCGGACTTAGTATCGCGCTCTTTATTTTTTAAATGTTCAATTTTTACCCGCGGGACAACAATTTGCAAATCAATCCTATCAAGCAGGGGACCGGAAATCTTTTTCTGATACCTGAATACCTCAAAAGCGCTGCAACGGCATTCTTTTTCCTCGTCGCCATAATATCCGCAAGGACAGGGATTCATGGCCGCCACTAAAATAAATTTAGCGGGGAAAACCAGATTATTTTTCACCCTTGAAATCAAAACCTTCCCGCTTTCAAGCGGCTGGCGCAACGCTTCCAGCAAATCACGCCTGAATTCCGGCAATTCATCCAAAAACAAAACGCCGCGGTGCGCCAAACTAATCTCGCCCGGCCTGGGGTTTTGCCCACCGCCGATAACCGCGGCCGGCGAAGCCGTTTGATGCGGCGCGCGAAAAGGCCGCCAGTTTATAAAAGAATTATTTTTCAAAAGCCCGGCGGCGCTGTAAATCTGCGTAACTTCAATAATTTCATCCAAATTCGGCGGAGGCAGAATAGAAGCCAAGGCTTGCGCGAGCATTGTTTTACCCGAACCCGGACTGCCCTGCATTAATAAATTATGCCCTCCGGCCGCAGCTATCATTAAAGCTCTCTTGGCATTTTCCTGGCCTTTAATATCAGAAATATCCACCAATTGATGCTCTGACGACAATGTGGAGCCGATTGTTGTTTTTGGCTGCGGTAAAATCTCGCTTCTTTTTTCCAAATAATTTATTAATTCTATTAAAGAGCTGACCGGAATAACCTTAATACCCTCAACTATCGCAGCTTCTTCAGCATTTTCTTTCGGCACAAAAATTTCCGAAAATTTTCGGTCTTTGGCCATTCTTACGATATTCAAAATACCGCTGACACTTCGCAATACTCCGTCCAAAGAAAGCTCTCCGACAAAAATTTTATCCGCGGCGACAAATTCTTTAATTTGTTTGGTAGCTAAAAGATAACCTATGGCAATCGCCAAATCATATTGCGAGCCGGTTTTTTTCATATCCGCGGGCGCCATATTAACAACGATTTTGCGATTTTCTTTGCTCGGCGGCTTAACTCCGCTATTTTTCAACGCCGAACTAACTCTTTCTTTAGCTTCAGATAAAGATTTATCCGCAAGTCCGACTATATTAAAACTATGAAGACCGACATTTATGTCGGTCTCAATTTCAATAAGACTAGCTTCAATCCCGTCAATTGAGGCGGAAAAAACTTTAGACAAATTCATTTGTCTGATTTTACAATCTATTTCTTAAGCTTGCAATCCCTGCAAAGTCTTGACTCCGGATCCACCTTCAAAACATCTAATGAAATTTCCTTGCCGCAACTCTCGCATTTCCCGTAAATACCTTTGTCCATTTTATCCAGCGCGCGCTCTATATTCTCCAATTCTTCCTTAATATTCTGCTGAAGCCCTAATTTATTGCTATATTCGCTGGCTTCATCGGTTTCTTCGTCAAAACCGTCAACGTCGTCGCCAAACTCCGGCTCAACTTTTTCTTCTTTAAGTCGCGCCTCCAGCTCACCAGCTTCTTTTTCCAGACTTTCTTTTAAATTTTGTAAATCTTTTTCGGATATCGCCATAACACATTAAATTTATCATCTCAAAATCAAAAGTCAAATACAAACTAGACACCGGGAAATTGGGAAACTAGGGAATTGGTAACTATGGAATTAAAAAACCAGAGAACTAGGAACTGGGGAATGTTTATTAATTTCCCAGTTCACCAGTCTACTAGTCTACTAGTTTACTAGTTTATTTCGCGAATGGATTCTTGGCGCCCATAACTTCAAAATGCAAA
>VMGU01000051.1:0-1075 GCA_007376745.1 Parcubacteria group bacterium Athens0714_26 | reverse complement strand
CCATAACTTCAAAATGCAAATGGCAGCCGGTAGGCCCGTCGGATTTACCCGTGCTTCCTATGTAGCCGATAATATCTCCTTTAAGCATATAATCTCCAACAGTCACTTTATTATTTTGTAAATGGGCGTAGCGGGTTTTGGTGTTGTTGAGATGTTCTATAATAATGTATTGCCCGTAACCGCTGTTCCATCCGCCGGTAACGCTTTCTATTACCAGACCCTCGGCCGAAGCATAAACAGGCGTCCCGCAAGCATTGGCGATATCCACGGCATTGTAATTATGAAGACGCCCCCAATTCCATCCGGTTGTCGGAATAGCGAAAAAACCCGGCAAATTTGGAAGGTTATAAATTGAAACAACCTCGGAAGTTTTTAACGGTCTAGCTCCCGGTATAACAATGGTTGACCGCGACTCCAATTTTTCTGACGATAAGGCCGTGTTAAAAGTGATAATTTTTTTAAGGTCAACGGAATATTGGCCGGCAATTAAATCTAGTGTTTCGCCCGGCTGAACTTGATGCAAAACTCCATTTACCGGCAAAATGGTAATTTCTTGACCGGGCTTCAGCACACCGTCTTTTATATTTCCATTCGCCCACAAAATAGTGTTTAAAGAAATTCCAAAACTGGCGGCTATGCGGGAAAGCGTGTCTCCTTTTTGAATCTTATATATAAGAAGGCCTTCACGCGTAGGCAGGATATTACTTAAAGTATTGTTGACATTCAATAAATAAGCGCTGTCAACTACGACAAAATTAGTTCCTCGACTTGATTGCCCCGCGCCCATATCGCCGTCAACCGATGACGAATTAATAACCGCTCCAACACCTTCATCGCTAATGACAAAGTCGTCGGCATAAGTTGTCTTAACGGTATTGCCGAAAACCGAATGGCGGCTGTCAAAATAAGCCAAAAGAAGCAAATTAAATACGGAAGTTACTATAACTAAAACAACCGGCAAGGCGGTTGCGATATAATCTTTGAACAAATATGAAATTTTACTCGTTCGTTTATTAATACCCTTATTATAGCATTTAATAAAAGTGGCAAAAAGACCATGAAAAGACTATAATTT
>VMGU01000050.1 GCA_007376745.1 Parcubacteria group bacterium Athens0714_26 | reverse complement strand
TATCTAAATCATAATCTGACAAAAATATTATTTTAATTTTTCCTTTTAACTTCTTTTTCAGATCATGAATAAATTTAATCATCTCTTGCCCGGCCGCATCTCTAGGATGAGCTTTGCCGGCATAAATTATTTGTATCTTACCGATATTCTCGTTAATCGCTAATAATTTTTCTATATCTTGAAATAAATATTTTGGCTGTTTATACGTAGCGAAGCGACGGGCGAATCCAATCGTAAAAATATTTTCATCAATCTGTTCTAACAAGTGCAAATTAATATACTCAGCTAATCTTCTTTTGGCCGCTTGATGCGCCGACCAAATTTCCTCAGGCGGAATAATTTTTGCTTTTACTAAGTTAGCCCCATCGTTAAGCCACGCCGGCATATATTTATTATATAATTCTCCAAATTCTGGTGCAGACCAAAATTCCGAATTCACTCCGTTAGTAACAAAATTAATTTTATAATTAGGGTACATTTTTTGGCACGTTTCTTGATGCAGACGGGAAACAGCGTTAGAATAACCGCTAAAATAAAGGCCTAAACTAGTAAAATGGATATTTCCTTCTTCATCATATAAGGCCGTTAAATGGGCGGGAAAATCTTTTTGATATTTCAATAAGTATTCTTTTGAAAAAATATCATGGGCCTTAGGAATAGGGGTATGAGTCGTAAAAACACAATGCGACCGAACATCTTTAATTTTAGCTTCATCCGATTTTTTTTCAGAATTTAAAAATAATTCTATTGCCGCTAAAGCTCCGTGCCCTTCGTTAAGATGAAACTTTTTTATATCCTGATAGCCGAGTTTCTGCAGCATTTTAACTCCGCCTCGTCCTAAAATAATTTCCTGCCGCAAACGATATTCATTATCGCCGCCATATAACTCGCCGGTTAAGTTTTTATAAATATCTTTATTGCCATTAATATTGGTATCTAAAAAATATACCGGAACAACAAAATCATTATGGCCCACGATAAAATACTGCCAGACGCCTACCAAAACTTTATCGTTCCCTATTAATATTTCTATTTGGGCTGATAACTTTTCTAATTTAGAAAAATCATATTTATCGTCCGGTCCAAACTCCTGTTGGCCATTTTTACTAATAGTCTGCTTAAAGTATCCCTGGTCATTAAACAATGTTATCCCTACCATAGGGAAATTAGCGTTGGCCGCGGACTTTAAAATATCACCAGCTAAAACTCCGAGTCCCCCGGAGTAAGTTTTGATATTATTTTCCAAGCCTATTTCCATACTGAAATAAGCAACGATGGGTTTTTTTTGCTCATTTGTCATAATAATTTTTTCAGCCAACATAATTCAATTATACCATGACCATAGCAATTGCCTAAATAAAAAAGAGGTTGTAACTTCCAACCTCTTTACTAATTACTAAAACATCTCTACTTAGGCCTTTCTCTCTGTGCCGTTTAACAATCTACCAATATTTTCTCTGTGGCTATAAACAATAAGCCCCAGAACTAAAAAAGAAAATATTGTAACCGGCAAGCTATCGGCTAAACTTGGTGCCGGATCAAAAATTTGTTTTGCTATCTGGGTAACCGGAATAACTAAGGCGGCTAACAAAGAGCCGGCTGAACTGAACCCAGTTCTTAAATACAAGAAGAGCCAAGAAGCTAAGGCGGCGCCACCTATTAATGGATTTAATACCAAAAAAACACCCATAATAGTAGATACTCCTTTCCCGCCCTTAAACCAAAGGAATATGGAAAGAATGTGTCCGATTATGGCAGCTGATCCCACTAAAGTAACTTCCCAGACCGGCAAATTAAAGACGTGCCAAGCTAACCAAACTGGAACGACGCCCTTAAAAGCGTCTAAAATGAAGGCGGCCACTAGCCCGGGCCAGCCTAAAATTCTTTTCACATTAGTCGCGCCGGGGTTTCCGCTCCCGACCTTTCTTATATCAATCCCTTTAATTATCTTAACTAAAATATAATCAAAGGGGATTGATCCTACTAAGTAGGAAAAAAGCAGAATTAAAAAGAACGATTCCATATAAACCTCCTTCCATTATTTACCTAATTTATACTAAAAATAACAATAAATGTCAAATAAAAACCGACTCTTAAACTACAGAGTCGGCCGTGTAAATGTTTCAGCTAATTAGGCTGGTATATTCTTCTTTTTCGCATCATTGATTGACGCGGCAAGAAATGCCCCCAAAATCACCGCTGAAAATACAGCTAAAATTGCATAATCAACATAACCCCATTGTTTCCAGGGCTTATCAATGTATGCCACATAAGCCAGCAGCAAAAAGATTAAAAAGAAAAATAAATATTTCATCAATCTCATAACCTCCCGGAGAACAAGAGAAAAAAGAATTACTTTTTTAAAGAGGTCAATAATAACTTTTGTCATTGAATTTTCCATTTAATAACTTCCTTATGATTTGAAATGTACGATTTAGTTTAACTGCTCAAGTTACTATTATAATAACATATATAAACAATATTGTCAATACTTACCATACTAAAAACCCTCGCCTAAAAGCGAGGATTTTCATATAATGGGTGCCTAGAGGGAATCGGACCCTCAATAACAGGACCACAACCTGCTGTGTTACCACTACACCATAGGCACCATAAATGTTTCTTAAGAAACGTACGCCCGGGGGGAATCGAACCCTCATAACCAGCTTAGAAGGCTGGTGTTCTATCCATTGAACTACGGGCGCAAAAAATAATTAGAGAAACAATAACCCTAATTATTGTCTTATATTAATAGAAATATGAACTATTGTCAAATTTACGCTTTTTTATTTACACTTCTCTGTCTTAAGGCTTCAAAAATTATTATTGCTGCCGATACCGATACATTAAGGGAGTCTACATCGCTCCGCATGGGAATCTTAATAAGATCATCGGCTAGCTCCAACCAGTTACGACTTAGCCCTTCGGCCTCTGATCCTAAAACAATAGCTACCCGGCCGCCTAAATTAGCCTTAGTATATTCTTTTTTAGTGCTAGTTGAGGCTCCTAAAGTTCTTATTTTATTTTTTTTAAGCCAACTAATCGTATCTGGGACGGAAATTTCTATGGGCAGTAATTTAAAAATATATCCTTCGCTAGCCCTAATAACATTAGGATTATAAATATCCGTCTGGGCATTATTAATAATTATATAATCAACGGACGCCGCGTAAGCGCTACGAATTATCGCCCCTAGGTTGCCTGGTTTCTCAACATTTTCTAGAACCACGACTAAGATGTCGCGATCCACTCTCTCAAGCTCAGGAAGCGCCGTCTGTGGCCTCTGAGCGACCGCTAAGAATCCATCTGGATTCTCCTTATAACAAATTTTTTTAAATACAGGTTCTGATACTTCTGTTAATTTAAACTTATTTTTATTTACCAATAATTTTAGATCGTCTTTTGATTTATGAAGACTGGGACAATAAAAAATCTCTACCACTTTTAAGCCAGCTTTCAGACCAAACCCAATCTCCCTCTGTCCGTCAACCACTATCAAAC
>VMGU01000049.1 GCA_007376745.1 Parcubacteria group bacterium Athens0714_26 | reverse complement strand
TAAAAACCAGCTTGTATCCTTTAAGCCCAGATTTTTCGGCTAAATTCTTAGCCGTATAAATCAAATCCGCCAGAATCTCGCGGTGATTGCCGTTTAAATGCGCAATGGACACAATATGTTCCTTTGGCACGATTAACAAATGAACAGGCGCCGATGGCTTAATGTCTTTAAAAGCAACAAGCTTGTCATCTTCATAAACGAATTCAGTAGGTATCTCTTTTTTAATAATTTTACAAAAAATACAGTCCATATTTTTTACGAAATTAAGATTAATTTATATTCTCTTTTTAATCTCCGCAACCACTTTTTTAAGCGGAACTATCTCCTGAGCGCCAGATTTCATATCCCTGACAATAATTGATTCCTTAAAAGCTTCTTTCTGCCCCAAAATTAACGCGAGTAGCACCCCCTCTTTATCCGCCGCCCTGAGCTGGGCACTTAAAGAATTCTTACCGAGAGACTCTGTAACTCTTATGCCAGCTTTAAGAAACTCCTCCAGAAGTAGCAAGCTTTTCTTTTTAGCCAAGTCACCTATATTAATCAAAAATACTTTCGCTTTGGCTCTGGGTAATAAATTAACTTTTAATCCTTTCATAACTTCTATAACTCTTTCCACGCCTAAAGCCCCTCCCACTGCGGGCGTCACCCTGCCGCCCATCATTTCAAAAAGATAATCATATCTTCCGCCGCTTGCCAACGCAAAATTAAAAGCCCGGTTGTCTTTATTATTTTCTTGTTTTTTATCGGATACAGGGTCGGCTAACGAATCGGCTTCCGTAAAAATCTCAAAAACCGTGCGGCTATAATAATCCAAGCCGCGCACTAAATGCGGGTCTAATTCGTATGGGAGCGCCAACTCCTCAATATATTCCAAAAAATTCTTAAAATGCCTCTGGCAATAACTGCAAAGGTCGTCCAATATCCCCGGCGCGCCTTTTTTTATTTCCACGCAAATCGGATTAGTGCAGTCCAAAAGCCTCAAAGGATTTATCGCGAAGCGCTTCTGGCAGTCTTTGCAAATTTCTTTTTGCTTGCTTTTATAATAATTTTGCAATTTCTTGCGGTAATTCGGGCGGCAAACTTTACAGCCTATCGTGTTAAGATGTAAGGTTAATTTTTTTATTTTTAAACTTTCCAGTAAACGGAATAAAGGCAAAATAACCTGCACGTCATAAATAGGGTCATCTTCTCCTCCTATAATCTCAAAACCGACTTGATTGAACTGTCTGAAGCGTCCGGCTTGCGGCTGTTCATACCTAAACATCGGCCCGTCATAATAAAGCTTTAAAGGCTGACCAAGGTGCGACAAACCATGCTGGATATAGGCGCGTACAATGGCAGCCGTTCCCTCCGGTCGCAAAGTTAGCTTATCTCCTCCCTTAGTATCAAAAACAAACATCTGTTTTTCCACCACGTCCGTCGCCTCGCCGATGGAACGCTGAAAAAGCGCGGCACTCTCCACAATCGGAGTGTCAATCCGCAAAAAATTGTAAGACTCCGCCGTATCTTTCGTTTCCTTTCTCACTTTATCCCACCACAATTGATTTTGCGGTAAGACGTCATGCATTCCTTTAGGTGACTGGAACGCCGGTGATTTTTTTGATTTTGACATAAAATTATTGGCCAACCAGACCAAAAGACGTAAAAACTTTTGCTTCGTTAATTGGTAATAACCTCAACCTGACTATGCCAACTATATCTTTTTTCGGGACAAAACCCCAGCTCCTGGAATCATAACTGTAATTACGGTTATCCCCCAACACAAAATACTCGTCTTTAGGAATAATCACGTCTAAATCCCCGGCTGTTTTTAAATTAACCGATAAATAACTCTCGTTCAACACAAAACCCTGTGGATTTTTATCGTTATATATTTTTACCTCGCCACCCTTAATAACAACTCGTTCCAAGGGTAAACCAACCATTCTTTTTATATAATAAACTGAAGGATTTTCAGGATATCTGAAAACCGCAACCTCACCTCTTTCCGGCTCGCGGAAACGATATTCATCAATCAAAAGATAATTGCCGCTTGAAAAATTAGGCTCCATACTTGCTCCGCTTACCAGAAACGGCTGCGCCAAAAAATTTCTCACAAAAAACACGGTGACTACGCCGATTAAAACCACTTCAAATATTTCCCAAGCCGCTAATAAAAATAATTTCATAATACTAATACAATAAATATATCATCTATTGGCTATACGCCTGTTAATTTACTACAATTAAACTATATTATACAAAATTTATCTATGAATTTCAAGCTAATAATAGGCCTGGGAAATCCCGGGGATAAATATACAAACACTTACCACAATGTCGGTTTTTGGGCCATTGATTATTTTATCGCCAATTATGGCATTTTTGACCCACAAAACCCTCTTTTAAAAGCAAATTGGATTAAACCCTCTTTAAAGAATTTTGAATTCGTCAAAACCGATAAAATAATATTTGCCAAGCTTTTAGGTTTTATGAATAACTCGGGGAAAGCGGCGCAAGAAGCAATTAAATATTTCCGCCTTAAACCAAAAGACATATTGATTATACATGACGATTCGGATATTTATATCGGCAACTATAAATTTTCTTTTGACCGCGGAGCGGCCGGGCATCACGGCATAGAAAACATCGTTAAAATGCTTAAAACTGAAAATTTCTGGCGGCTAAGAATAGGCATCCGCCCGCCGCAGACCACCACTGACCCAACACAGACTAATGCAGACAAAATTCCGCGAGAGTCCGCGATAAACCGAAAAATCCGCGTGAATCCGCGCTTGAAAGCGGGAGAATTCGTCCTAAAAAATATTACGGCGGCGCGTCAAAAAACCTTTCAAATGATTTTTGGCGATGCCGCTAAGAAAATAAAAGATTTACAAATTAAAAGATAATGAAAAATTAACTCCCCCGCTGGGATTTAAAGTTATATTTGATAAAGGAAGCAAAACATTTTTAACTCCCGGCTGTTCCGATATTTTGTTTTTAAATTCAATCGCCGCGGATTCGCTTGCCGCCGAAGCAACTATAAGCGATATGCCATTAATATTAATGGCGACTCTTTTATCAACAAAGGGCGATAAAACACTCTTATTTAATTTAGCGATTAATGCCTTGTCCACCAAACTGTTAAATTCCTGGACTTGCTGCTGCAAGGCGGAAATTTCTTTGCCATCCTCGCGTCCACTAATGGAAGCAATCTGCTTATCCAAATTATTATAAATCATCAACAGCAATTTATCACCGAATAGGAAAGCGGTTATCAGAAAAACTAAAACCGTTAAAATCAGGTTTCTCCAGATTTTACTGAAAAATAAAATCTGATCTTCAAAAAAACCCTGCTCGGTTCCTATTTTCGTTAAACTGATAAGCGTATCTTTTGACCTGGGTATCATACCGCGTAAAGCACTGCCGGAAGCCACGTACCACGAAGGATTTAAATTACCAAACCTGTCAGCCAAACTTGGCGGCTGGATATTTATAAACGGAAAACTGTCTTTTATGACTTTTTTAATTTCCTCAAACATACCTTGGGTGATTAAAATCATATCATTAATCTGGCCGTCCCAATGGCCGGAATAATATGTTAAAACTCTTCTCATTTCCTGGATTAAAATATTATTAAAAACTTCAAGTAAAATCTGCCGCTGCTTGACCGAACTCCAAGCCACAAAATAATTAAAATTGAGCCTGCCGCCTCTTAGTATTGAAAAGTTTAATCCTTCGCTTGAAACAAACAAAACCACCTGCGGCTTGGTAAAATCAATCCCCGCCGCGGTCTGCGACAAAAACCTAGCCATAGCCAATGCCGCGAATTCAAACGCCACCACCCTGAACCCCGCCTCCCCCAAAACGGGAATAAAATCATCTATTACGGATTTTTCAATGAAGGCTCCGAGTAATTCTATTTTTTCGTCTTTTTTACCGGGATCACCGATATTTTCCCAATCGGAATAAGCCAATTTTATATCCACCGGAGAAATAAGCTGAAGATTTAACGCCGCGGCTTCCGGTAAAAGCTTGTCGCCAACTTGGGGCAGATCAAATGATTGCGTATAAATATTATGGGACGGCAAAGAAGCTATCACATAAATTTTTTCTTTGGGATTGCCCAGTAATTTTTTAAGCTGGAGTAATGCTTTTAAAAATTTTTCTTTATCTTTTAATCTGCCCTCTTCAATAATCCCCGGCTCCAAAATAATTCCCGTTTTCCTGATTTCCGGCCTGTTTAAATCAACATACCTGATTGACATCTCTCCGATGTCCAGCCCGCCAATAAACGGCTGCGGATTAACCAGCCTCAATAATCTGTTAAAGTTTACCGATTTATTCAATTTAATATTCATTCTCCTTATTTAAATGGTAAAAAATTATAAGGCAACTTCTTTTAACGACTGCAATTGGACAACTCCCGTTATCGGGTCAACCACTAAAATAACCTCTATTTTCTTTTTTTTAGTCAGAGCCGTGGCCGTAGAGGAAATCTTGTATTTGCCCACTCCCCCGCATTCCGGTAAATCCTTGCAAACAACAACATCAACGGTGCGGCTGCCTACTGTTAACTGGTAATTGGAATTGAAATTTTTATCTCGGGAAACGCGTAACATACCGTCTTGAGCGCCGGCTTTGGCCGCGGCCAACGCCTCATTGGATAAACGAACGCCATATCCAGAATTAACCAACAAATTCATTCCCAACGTCATAACTATGACCACGTCAATGATAATACTCCCGAGAATTAAAATTGTCGGCAGCGCCGCGATTCCAATTTTATTATTTTTATCAGCCATAATTTTTAAACTACAAACTCCAATTTATAATTACTTGGTCTACAATCGGGGACACCGTTTGGGATTGGTCCGAATCCAAAAAAATCTTGTAACGAAAATATCTCTTGTTGTTGTTTTGAGAATAAATAAGCAAAACCGGAACATTGGGCCCCGTGGGAACATAATAAGTGGCATCCGAGCCGTCCAGCCCTTTAAAAATCCATGGGCCGCTGGCAGTATCCGAAGAAGCAAATTGAAACTTAACATCCGTACCCGCAGGCTTGGTTCCTTGATAAATCAATGAATTGAACGATACTCCTTGAGCTACTCCCGTGTCAAAAGTGCTGGAAGTCAAATTAGCCTTTTTGCTGATAAAAGGCGTAGTCTTAACTTTATAATCAATGCCCGGAGAAGAACAGCCATTTGTTCCCGGATTAGCGCAATTAAAACTAATCCAGCCGACTACGTCATTCCAAGCATAACCATTAAAATATCCGTCGCCGTCAACCGTAACTTCATAATTATAAATGGAACAATTACCAGTATTTAAACAGCTAAAACTAATCCAGCCGATATTATCATTCCATGCCCAGCCAGAAAGTGCGCCCATGCCGTCATTTGAAACTTTCCAGCTCCCAGCAGGACCCGAACAAATATCGCCATTCGGAGTCGAACTACAATTAAGGCTGATATCTCCCACCTGCGAAGATGCGTAACCCGTTAGCTCGTTAGTGGTAACGGAAACATTGCCCGAAGAATAAAAATCTATCCATCCCATCGCGTCATTCCACGCCCACCTGTATGCCGAACTAATCGTAGTGGCCGCAAAAACTAAGCTGAAAATTGCCGAAGAAAGCGCCAGAATAACAAAAACCGTCCCAAGAATGAATTTTAATTTTTTTATTTTTTTTATCATTTTATAAACCAATAATTCTAATTGAACCAGTGGCAATGCTAAAATCAATATTGCTAGAACTAGCAAAGAAACTGCCAAAATCCGTAACCGGACCGCTTACTCCGTCGCCGCCGGACCAATCGGTCTGGCTGGCAAAATTATTAGCCCAACGGGTTAAGTATGCCGTAATTTCTACATTATTAGTGGTATTACCGGTCAGCCATTCCGTTCTAACAATTACTTTTTGCGTTGAAGGGTCGTCATCGTTAATGTTATAAACCGATTCAATGTTCTGGCTTGAATCTCTTGAAACATTGTCAACATAAAAATAACGCGTATAAACGGAGCTGCTGTATAAATCCGCCACCTCGCTACCAGTAAGAGCCCTGTTGTAAAGCCTTAAGTCATCAAGAAGCCCGTTATAATATTCATAATTAGAACCATGATACTCTCTTTTGCCTATAGCCCACTTCATAATCGCTCCATCGGTATAATTTTCAACATTACTGTCGCCACTATCCATTACGCCGTTAATATAGATTGCTCTTCCTAATGAATCCTGAACAACAACTATGTGATACCAATTACCGGCAGATAAAACAGTATTTGAGTACAGCTCTCCTCCTCCCGGCGGATTCTGGTCTAATTTTACTTTACCGGAAGACAAAGCCACTAAGTTTTTATAAAAATTGGTATTAAAACCGCCGAAAATTGTGCCTTCATTAACCGAGGCCGGCTTTATCCATCCGGCAAAAGAAAAATTATTTTGGTCCAAAATGGGATTTGTGCCTAAATCAACGAAGTTGCCACTACTTGAATTAAAACTTAAACACCCTCCCGCTTTACAATTAGGGGCACCTGTCTTCACCGGTCCATTAATAAGCAATCCATTATTGTTATTTCTTGATGAA
>VMGU01000048.1 GCA_007376745.1 Parcubacteria group bacterium Athens0714_26 | reverse complement strand
CACCCGAAGCCAAAGAAGTTTTCCCTTGCATATGGTTTGTGTCAGCGCCGGTAAAACTAACCAAATCCGTGGCGCTGCCTGTTTGGCTCAAAGCTGTCAGTTTCCAATTCGTAATATCAATGGGGTTGCTTGTTCTATTATAAATTTCTATAAATTCATCAGTTGCGCTGCTGCCGGATAATTTCAATTCTGAAATCACTACTGAACCTTGAGGCATCATAATACCAATCATATTGCCATCGGTGTTTGATTCTGCGGGAGTAGCAGTATTTTGAGGGACATTATCACCGCTTGTTGCCACTTTGACCGAATCGCCGGCACCAGGTGAAATTTTCGCTCCCGTAGCTGTAACCGTAGCTGTGGTGATACCATCAGCAGTAGAAGCAGTCGCTGTGCTGATCGTTTCTGTATCAGTAGCGCTTGTCATTAATGTGAAAGACCCAGTTGAAATAGTGGCAAGGCTCATTGCCTGGTCAAACCTTACTGTAAAACTTGTCGGACTGATATATTGGACGAAATTAATTTTTGGAGCAGCTGCTTGAGCTATGGGCGTTGGTGAAAAAGAAAAAGGCAAACCTATCGACCATAAAATTGTTGAAATTGCAACGAAATATATGGTTGCACGTTTAGAAAATGATTTAATGTGTTTGGACATAATATATTTTTTACCTACCCCGTACTCCGAGCACATAACGTTTTATGTGCTCGGTAGTGCGGGGTTTGGCATACTTTTATTGAAATAAAAAACCTTTTCTCAAAAGAGTTAAGGTTTTTTATTAATTAAAAAATTAATAATAAAATTTTTAGTCATTATCAAATATCAAAACGACTTTTAAAATTTAATATTTATTTATTTTCTCAATTCCAAAAAGCCTTGTCAAGCCCGTTTAGAAGTTTGCCTGTGAATTACCTGGCGGCGCACGGCAAATACTTAAATAAAATCACTGTTGTTTTTAAAAATTTAGTGCGCCGCTAAAGTTTTACAACAAATTAAAATTTCTAAAATAAAACGGAGTTTGAAATGGCAAACTTCTAACGGGGTCAAGTGTGGATAACTTGAGTGAGCCCCGCACCTTTTCCTCAAGGAAAAGGTGCGGGGCGAAGCGAAACCGAGCACATAATTAATTATGTGCTCGGTACAAAACTACATCTGTGGTGGCTGACTCGTTGGTGGCACTTGCGGTCCCTGTCCGCCTTTCTTTTTCTTCAAAACAAACCAGAGAACTCCTACCACCACCACGGCAATAACTATCCAGTAAATGGTATTCATTTTTTATGCTCCCATTGTGATTTTTCAGTATTAATCGACCTCCTAATCTAATTAATACTGATTTTCACAACAAAAGTTTTATATTATAAATTTCTTTTTGAAACACAACGCTTTTTACGCTGATTTACGCTGAAAAGTTTACGATGCGTACACTATTTTATTATACTTTTTTCAAATTACTACGCAAGTCAGTCAATTGTGGATAACCACTTTTTTGAAAATGTCTAATTCCTAATAACTAATATCTAATGAAATGTCTAATTTTAAAATGTCAAATGTCTAAAAATTTAGGATTTAGGAATTAGAAATTAGAAATTATTTTATAGATGTCTCCTGCTCCCATCACAATTACCACATCGCTGTTTTTGACACGGGATTTTAAAAATGCCGGCGCATCTCGATAATCCTTCAGAAAATGAACTTGAACTTTCTCCCCTATTCTCTTAAATCGCTTCTGAATAGCCAAAACCAGGTCTTTTGAACTTAATTTTCTCATAATTTCCTTGTTTTCCCGGCCGGAAACAGCGTAAATTTCCGTTAAAACCACCTCATCTGCCTCGTCAAAGGCTTGAATATAATCTTTGAACAAATAATAAGTCCTCAAATATTGATGTGGCTGGAAAACTGCCCAAATTTTCCTTTTGGGGTATTCTTCCCTAGCAGCCGCAATTGTCGCTCTAACCTGAGTGGGGTGGTGGGCATAATCACTAATTATGCGTATCTTGTATCTTGCCTGCCCCGTACCGAACTTGTTCTGGTGCGGGGTATCTGGTATTTTATATTCTTTTCCTTCGAACCTACGCCACGCTCCACGATATTCTGATAATGCTTTAAAACTGACTTTATCCGGAATTTTAAGCGTTCTGGCTACTGTCAGGGCCGCCAAAGCGTTAGAAATATTATGTTCGCCCGGGATTTTTAGAGTTTTTCTTAATTTATTTGCCTCGGGTTGTTTAATAGAATAGTATTTTGTGACACTTTGCAATCTTCTTGTCATATTTGTCACATTTCTGTCATCCTTATTCGCCACCAAAACCCCATCCTTTAATGGAACGAGAACTGTTCTCGTTCCATTAATATTTTTGGAAAATTCTAAATGCTTAATGTATTCTTTAAAAACTCTCAAATAGTGGCGGAAGTTTTCAAAATAATCGGGATGTTCATATTCAAGATTGGTCAAAACAATGATTTTTGGCCAGTAATTTAAGAAAGAACTTTTGTATTCGTCAGCTTCAATGACTAGAATACCCTTATTAGAGAGTTTTTCGGCGTAACTCGGCGTAACCGTCGGCGTTTTCCGGCTTCTACTTGCAATAGAAGCCGATTTACGCCGATTGAGAACGCCGATTGACGCCGGAACCGAACCAAACCGAAAATTGCTATTGCCGAATTCTTTGAGTTTTGTGCCGATAATAACTGTTGGGTCTAACCCGGCTTTCATTAAAATAACTGAAATCAAGGCGGTAGTCGTGCTTTTTCCGTGGCTACCGGAAATGGCAATGGTAAAATATTTTTTAGTTAACTCGCCTACTGCCTGAGGATAGCTCATTATTTGTATCTTGTATCTTGTTCCGACTTTGTCGAGAATCCTCGATGAAATCGGGATATCTTGTATCTTGTATGCTTGTTTGAGTTCTGGATTTGTTATTTGAATAGCAGGACTATAAATGACTAAATTTACTTCCTTTGGCAAATTTCCCGCCTTATGCGGCCCGATAACGATTTTCGCTCCAAATTTTTTTAATAAATCTGTTGTTTCCGAAGACGCCAAATCCGAGCCACTGACTTGGTGACCAGTTTTAAGATAATATTGCGCCAAAGCGGAAATGCCAATGCCGCCGATACCAATGAAATGAATTTGCATCAATTTTTAATTTAACAATTTTAAATTTTTAATCAATTTTTAATTATTTAATTTTTAAACATTTGACCATTAAATCATTTATTAGAAATTAGAAATTGGAAATTAGAAATTTTTAGAATTAACCTAACGGCATTGATTCTAAAATACTATATTCCGGCCCTCCCCTTTTCAATTCGCTTTCCACCACTTCAACAGAATTTACTTCAAAGCTCAAATTGATTTCTTCATTTACTTCCGGTCTTTCTTCTGGTTCAATTTGCCGAAATTCCCACTGTTGCAAACGGCCCAAAGTAATATGGGGTGCGTAGGGTCGGGTTTCGCTATCCTCCTTCGCCAAGGCTTCGGAGGACGCAAGTGCGTTTTCCAAATCTCTTTGCAATTTTCCTAATTCTTCCGATTTCTCGCCTTCTGCCCAGACCATTCTTGGCGAGGCATTTTGGGGCCCATAAATTATTCTATTTAAT
>VMGU01000047.1 GCA_007376745.1 Parcubacteria group bacterium Athens0714_26 | reverse complement strand
GTAAAGAATTAGGCGCGGTTGATTATGTAGTGAAATCAAGAGTGCCCATTGATTTTTTGGTCGATAGGGCTAAGGAGATTTTAAAAAAGTCCGGTGAATAGTTATTAACAGCTTTAATTTGTTGATTTTAATTTGTTTGTTAGAATAATTAAAAGGTTCAAGTAATAAAAAATAATTAAAAAAATTATGCAAAAAAGTTATACACAACGAAAGGGTTTTACTTTAGTCGAGTTATTAATCGTCATCGGCATCTTGGCAATTTTAGCCACGGTTACGGTGTTAGTATTAAATCCAGCCCAGCTATTCGCTCAAGCCAGGGATTCACAAGGAGTTTCTGATTTGGGGACTTTGAATTCGGCTTTGGCATATTATCTTTCCACGGCTTCAACTACTGATTTGGATGGTTCTACTACTGACTGTTCAACACGTTGCTATGTGCAAACGACCGGTTTAACCGGCAATGGTTGCGCTGGCGCTGGTACGGCGCGGCACGGTGCAAAGACAGTAACAATTGACGCGGATAGAACAGTTGATAGCTTAGGTTGGATACCTGTTTATATCGGAGGCGCGGTAGGTGGTTCACCAATTTCTGTATTGCCGGTTGACCCTACTAATACCACAACCTATTTTTATTCTTATGCTTGTGATAACACCAATAAAACTTACGAATTAGACGCTAATTTAGAAAGCGCCCGTTATATACAGGATGGCTCTGATGATAAAGAGTCAACAGACGGAGGGAATGTACCAACCTTATTTGAGCTCGGCACCGATCCAGGATTGGATTTGTAATTTTTTGTCTAAGTTTTTAGTTATTTCAATCCATTATATTCAATGAAAAATTTTTGTAGCCAGTCAAAAAAAGGTTTTACTTTGGTTGAGTTATTAATTGTCATCGGCATCTTGGCAATTTTAGCCACGGTTACGGTGTTAGTGTTAAATCCGGCCCAGCTATTCGCTCAAGCCAGGGATTCACAAAGAATTGCTGATATTGGGACTTTACGCAAGGCAATTGCTTATTATCTTTCAACTGCATCGTCGCCCGACCTTGATGGCGCTACCATTGACTGTTCAACACGTTGCTATGTGCAAACGACCGGTTTAACCGGCAATGGTTGCGCTGGCGCTGGTACGGCGCGGCACGGAACAAAGACAGTAACAATTGACGCGGATAGAACAGTTGACGTAACCGGATGGATACCTGTTAATTTAGCTTCTTCAACTAGCGGTTCACCAATTTCGGTGTTGCCGGTTGACCCGACCAATAACACGACTTATTTCTATTCTTATGCCTGTGATAATACAAATAAAACCTTTGAAAGCGCCCGTTATATACAGGGTGGTTCTGATGATAAAGAGTCAACAGACGGAGGTAATAATAATGTTATGTTTGAACTTGGCACCGCTCCGTTAAATTTGTAAAATTAAGAATTGTTTGAATCCATAAAAATAAGTTACTTCAAAATTACCTGCTTTACGCGGGTAATTTTGTTATAATTTAAAATATGATCTTAACCAACTATTTAATACTTGGGATTTTATTTATAAGTTTTGGCATACAAATTTGTCGTATTTTTTTTATCAGACGCTGGGGAGAAGGAAGTATTAAGAAAATATTCAAATCAATTTTATTCGTGGCGATTACGGCGGTTTTCGGCAATGCCGTTTATTTATCCGTTATTCAATATTTAACTTGGAAAAGTTCGCAGCTGACAATTGGTTTACTGCCTCCTTACGCGTCCATCGGTTATTTTTTGAGATACGCTTTTGTTCATTTTTGGCTTCCTAATGTTTTTTCTTTAGTCGCGGGGCTTCTGGTTTTCGCGGCGGCAAATTATTTTAATAAAAAACACGAACAGCGTTTTTTTGAACCCGGGGAGATTTATGTGATAACGCTCTCATTTTTTTTGGTCGGTCATCCCGGCTGGATAATTTATACTTTTTTTGTTTTGCTTCTGTGTACTATATTGTCCAGCGTTAATTTTTTGGCCAGAGGCAGGTCAAGCCGTTTTTCTTTGTACTATGTATGGCTCGCGACGGCTTTTTTTACTATAATAATAGATAAGTGGCTTATGGGCAGTTTGTCGTGGCTATGGCTATTTAAAATTTGAATTTAAATGCAAATCCCCACTCAAAAATTAAAAGAGATACTTTTGCAAGAGGGCATAATAAACGAGGATGATTTTGACAGGATTGTAAACGAAGCGAAGAGAAAAAATCACGAGGTAATTGATGAATTAATTTCGAGAAGTATAATCACCCAGTTTTTTTTGCCCAGGCCTATAGATGAAAAAATTTTAAAGCTGTTGCCGGAAGAAATGGCGCATCAAAAAAGAGCCATAGCATTTTATAAAGAGGCCGATGGAGCTATGGCCATAGCAATGATGGATCCGAGTGATTTAGGAACAATCAAATTTTTAGAAGAGTATCTTGGGTCTAAAATTAAAGTTTTTTTAGCGCGAGAAGATGATTTGAATAAGGGTTTTGCGTTATACGGTCTGCAGCTTTCCGAGGATTTCAAAAAAATTATTGAAAATAATATTACGGAATCTTTACGGCTTGGACGTAAGGGAGAAGATGCCGCTACTGAAATGCCGATTGTGGCCATTGTGGATAACTTGGTTGCTTACGCGTACGCTTCGCGCGCCTCGGACGTGCATTTTGAGATTTTAGAAGATACGCTTCTTATCCGTTACAGAATTGACGGCGTTTTGCGAGAAGTTATTAAAATCTCCAAAGAGGTGCATTCCGCTATTGTCGCGCGGGTCAAGCTTTTATCGGGTCTTAAAATTGATGAACATTATAAACCACAGGACGGGCGTTTTCGCGCCACTATCGGCAGCGAAAGTTTAGATATCAGGGTTTCGATTATTCCGACTTATCACGGCGAAAAAGTGGAGATGAGGCTTTTATCGGCAGCCCAGAGGCCGTTATCTCTTCAGGAATTAGGAGTGTTAGACGATATGGCCGCGATAATACAAGATAACATTAAAAGAAGTTACGGCATGGTTTTGGTTTGTGGCCCAACCGGCTCCGGTAAAACCACGACTTTGTATTCTTTGCTTAATATTCTTAATCGGCCAGAGGTTAATATCGTTACGGTTGAAGACCCGATTGAGTACGATATTAAATACGTCAATCAAACTCAAATTAATCCGCAGGCAGGGGTAACTTTTGCCAACGGTCTACGTTCAATTTTGAGGCAGGACCCGAATATCATTTTGGTGGGTGAAATACGAGACGAGGAAACAGCCGGCATATCGGTTCAAGCCGCTCTTACGGGACATTTAGTTTTATCTTCGCTTCATACTAATGACGCGGCTACGGCAATTCCGCGTCTAATGGATATGAAAGTGGTTCCGTTTTTGGCCGCCGCCGTTTTGAATGCGATTATGGCCCAGCGTTTGGTGCGGAAAATATGTTCTTCTTGTGTTTATTCATTGCCGCTTTCAAAGGAATTGCAGTCGGTGATCGGGGATCAATTAAAACAGTTGGGGGTTTATAACCCCGATAAGCTTTCTAAATTGGTTTATGCCGGCAAGGGTTGCGCGGTTTGCGGAGGCAGTGGCTACAGAGGGCGACTCGGTATCTATGAAATTTTAAATATTACGGAAGAAGTCAGGAAGTTAATCGTCAGCGCGGATTTTTCTTTGGATTCTTTGAGAGTTCTGGCGCGTAAACAGGGGACGATAACTATGTTTGAAGACGGTTTAAGAAAAGCTGAATTAGGTTTAACGACCATAGAAGAAGTGTTGAGAGTGATTAGGGAGTAATCGCGAATATCGCGAATGAAGATAAATATCGCGAATTACATTCGCATTATTTTTTAAAATTTGAGATATTTGCGTTTACTCTTGTTTAACAAAATTAGCATTATTTGCTATAATTCGCATTATTAGAGATTACTCCCATGAAATTTCATTACGTTGCTTCTAGCCCGAAAGGGGCCATCGTTGAGGGTGAAACTGATGCTCAAAGCGCCGGCGACGCGTTGGTTTTTTTATCCGGCCAAGGGCTTAGGCCAATTTCTTTAAAAGTTGTAAAAGGACAAGGTTTACTGACGAAAAAATCATTTGGCCAGGGAGTTTCAGTGGAAGACAAGGTTTTTTTGACCAAATATTTGGCTTTAATGCTTAGGGCTGGAACAGACTTGTTTAAAGCGATTGATATTTTGATACAAGATTTCGATAAGCCGATGCTTAAGGCGATATTGATGGAAATAAGATCTACTTTAGAAAAAGGCCAGCCATTTTATCTTACTTTTATTAAGTATCCCAAATATTTTTCTAATGTGTTTGTTAATTTGGTAAGGGCCGGAGAAGCCTCGGGTAATTTGGAGTCTGTATTCACTAATTTAAGCGTATCGCTGGAAAAGGAGCAGGAGTTGAGAAGTAAAATCAAATCAGCGTTGATTTACCCCGCAATTTTAATGAGCCTGTCAATAGTTATACTTTTGCTTCTGGTCACTTTTTCTTTGCCTAAAATCGCCAATGTGTTTTTAACTTCGGGATTTAACCCGCCGCTTTTTTCGCGGATAGTATTTTCTATTGGCTTATTCTTAAATGCCCATATGATTTTGATATTCGGGGCGTTAGTAGCGGTTGTTTTTGTTGTTTGGTATTTTTTGACAAAAGTTAAGGTAACTAAAAAAATTTTTCAGCACCTTTTACTTAGGGTTCCGGTACTCGGCAAAACGTTAAAGGAAATTGCGCTTCAAAGATTCGCGGCTACGCTGTCGCTTTTAATGAAAGCGGGGTTGCCGATATTAGACTCGCTTGAGATTACCGCGGGAGCCGTAGGCGCGGATGAAATAAGAGAAGCACTGCTTAGGATTTCGCGAGAAGGAATAGCCAAGGGTTTGACTATGGGAGAAGCTTTTCGTAAAGAATCGGCATTTCCTCTGGTGATAAGCAATTTAATTTCCGTTTCGGAACGGGCCGGGCATACCGAAGATATTTTAAAAACACTCTCTGATTTTTATGAAAAGGAGATTGATTCAATGGTAAAGTCGCTGGTTTCTTTTCTGGAGCCGGTCATGCTTTTGTTTATCGGAGTCATTATCGGATTAATCGCTTTGGCGATTATCGTTCCGATGTACCAATTAGTTGGTAATATATGATGAAAGTTCACAGGGGGTTTACTTTGGTTGAATTATTAATAGTAATCGGCTTATTGACTATTTTGGCGACAGTGGTCGTTCCAAATTTCGCAAGTTTTCAAAATCAAAAGTCTTTAGATAACGCAGCTTTCCAGCTCAAGGGTTATTTCCAGAGTACCCAGCAAAAATCAATTTCTCAGGATGGCGGCAGTCAGTGGGGAATTTATCTGGCCACCGTGGCAGGCGGCAGGGATTTTTATAAAATTTTTTATGGGGCGAGTTATTTAAGCGGCACGGTAACGGATAGCGTTTATTTACCGCCAAAAATTAAATTTATTAACCCCGCGCAGGGATTTTCCAAAGAAATAATTTTTTCCAAGCTTATTGGTATTCCGTCGGCGCCGGCAACCACCAGCTTGGCGATAAGCGGCAGTCCGTCTGTATGTAAGACAATAGTCATAAATGCCGCGGGACTTATTTCTTCGGTTTTATGCCCTTAGCGCTTTTATTTAAAAATAATATTAAGTTATAATTTAATTAAGGTTATGGATGAACATCGCATTTAATTTAAAATAAAAATAAGATTATTTTTTATAATTTTTTATGAAGAGAGGACAATCTTTAATTGAAATAATCATTGGCTTGGGCATCGGCGTTCTAATAATTGGCGCCACAACCGGAGCGCTTCTTTTTGTTTCTCGGTCCGGCGAGGGCGTGGATAAAAGCCAGACTGCCGGCGTGCTGGTCAATTCGCTTTTAGATAGCGTAACGGTTATGGCCGAAGC
>VMGU01000046.1:4263-6567 GCA_007376745.1 Parcubacteria group bacterium Athens0714_26 | reverse complement strand
ATTTGGATATAGATAGGATTAAAAAAATAAAAGAAGCCGCTGGCGTGCCGATTGTTTTGCACGGTGGTTCAGGGATTAAGGACTCTGATTTTACCGCCGCGATAAACGCGGGAATTTCAATAATTCATATAAATACGGAAATCAGGATAGCGTGGCGAGAAGGTTTGGAAGCGGCTTTTAAAAATAATCCGGAAGAAATAACGCCTTATAAATTATTGCCGGGGGCGGTTAATGAAATAAAAAAGATAGTCCGCGCCCGTTTGCAATTATTTAATAAATTAAGATGAAGTTATGTAAAAACCTCAATAATTTTTAGATAAAAAGTATAATATAAGTGATGAGAAATTTTTTGCCGATGGTTAAAGTAAAATTTGTTATAGTTAAAAAATGAAAAAACAAGAAAACAATTTTGCCTATATTGACGGAGCGAACCTGTATAAAGGTGTCGTAAGTTTGGGATGGACTATGGATTATAGAAGGTTTAGGGTATGGCTAACTGAAAAATACGGGGTGAAATCCGCTTACTTATTCATAGGATTAATACCGAGATATAAAGAGCTTTATAAATATCTTCAAGAATGTGGTTTTACTTTAATTTTTAAAGAGGTTATTTATGATAAAGATGGAAAACCGAAAGGCAATTGTGACGCCGATTTGGTTTTGCAGGCGGCTTGCGATGCGTATGAAAATAAATTTGATAAAGCGGTTATTGTTTCAAGCGACGGTGATTATGCTGGTTTAGTGAAATTTCTTCAGTTGAAAAAAAAGATTATAGCGCTTCTTTCTCCAGCTAAACATGAAAAATGCTCAATTCTCTTGAAAAGAACCGATGTGCCAATCTCTTATATTTTTGACAAAAGGTCTATTTTATCCGTAGTGAATTAATTCTATAATAGCAAACCAATAAATCATGTCAAGTTCAAAACTGTGGAAAAGTAAATTATTAAAAATATCACATATTAACGATCAATGTTCTCATTTTGAATTGACCCAAAAAGAAAAAGCACCGCGTAGGGACGGAACCCGTACGAAGTGCTTTTTCATAGGAATATTATAATAATAGCAAACCCATAATCTATGTCAACATCCGTTTAGTTGAAAATAATGAAGAAGTGTAGTAGTATTTTAAAAGGTTTTAATTCAGTAAAAACATTTATTTAGAGATTGTGATATGGAACTACAAGTTCAAAAAAGGCAAATAACGGGTACCAAGGTTAAGGGTTTGAGGCAGCAAGGAATTATTCCAGCCGAAATTTACGGCAGGGGTTTTGAGAATTTTCATTTAAGCGTTCCGACGAAAGATTTTAAGAAAGTTTTTCAAGCGGCGGGAGAAAATACGGTTATTAATTTAATGGTGGACGGCGATAAATATCCGGTTTTAATCCACGATGTTTCCTATGACGGTATTACAGGGGATGTGGACAGCATTGATTTTTACAGAGTAAGAATGGATGAAAAAATTAAAGTTAAAGTTCCGGTTGAATTCATGGGTATTGCGCCTGCCATCAAGGAGAAAAACGGACTCTTGGTTAAGGCTTTACACGAAGTTGAGGTTGAAGCTTTGCCAAACGAAATACCGCATAGTTTTCAGGTTGATTTGTCAAAACTTAGTGATATTGGCCAAAGTATATACGTTAAGGATTTAATTATTTCGGGAAACGTTAAGGTTTTGGTTATTCCAGAAACCGTGGTGGCGACTATAACCGCCAAGGTTACCGAAGAAGAAGAATTGGCCATGCAACAGGAAGGCGCGGCTCCGGTAGAAGAGGTTAAGGTTGAGGCCGAAGAGAAGAAGGCGGCCAAAGAAGCTGAGCAGGCAGAAGTAGCACCTGAAGCCGAATCGGCAAAACCCGCAAAGTAACTTATTTTTAATTTAAAGTCTCTGTTATAATAAAATTATGAGGCATAAACCTCGTGTTTTGTTGGATTTACAAAAAATCGGCGCGGATAGTTTTTCATATCGATCTTCTCGGGTGAATCTTGACGATTCTAAAATAATAAGGATACCCTTTACTTTTTTTGGCAAAATCGCGGCACTGACGCTTATTTTTTCCTATTTAATTTTAGGTTCGGTTTTTGCTCCAATGGGGGCCAATTATTTATCTTTAGCTGCCCAGAATGAAGAGCAGCGTCAGCAACTTGAAAAACAACTAGAGCAGGTAGAGGCCCAGATAGAAGAGTATCAAAATGTCGTGGACACTTATAAAACACAAGGAAAGAATTTACAAAGTGAAATTAATAGATTAAACGCGCAGATCGCGAAACTTAACTTACAAATAAAATCCATCAATCTTTCTATTTTTA
>VMGU01000046.1:0-4194 GCA_007376745.1 Parcubacteria group bacterium Athens0714_26 | reverse complement strand
GATATGGATAAAAATAAAAGGATTCTTGGCGGAGCGTTACAGAGTATTTACGCCAGTGAAAATATCGGTATGATAGAGGTGCTTTTAAGAAAGCCTCGCCTCTCTGATTTTTTTGATGATATGAACAATATGATGGATGTTCAGGATAATATTAAAACTTCCCTTGATAAGATTGTCGCGTTGCGCACTGATCTTTTAGACCAAAAAGACCAGTTGGCGCTCAAAAAAGACGATGCCGTATCGCTTCAGGCTTATCAGGCTAATCAAAAACAATCTTTAGACGGCACTAAGCAGACAAAAAGCACATTGCTTAAAGTGACTAAGGGTCAGGAAGGTTTATATCAAGAATTAGTGAAACAAACTCAAAAAACAGCCGCGCAAATCAGGGGGCAAATACTTAAACTTTTAGGCGGCGGGGAATTGACTTTTGAACAAGCGTATCAGTTTGCCAAGTTTGCCGAGCAAGCTACCGGCGTGAGAGCCGCAGAGCCGCTTTGATTCTGGCTGTGTTGACTCAAGAATCGGCCATAAATAAAATTATCGGAAGTAATCTGGGACGATGCTATTATGATGATGCTTGGCCACGTAATCCGGAGGGGAAAGTAATGCGTTCGCGCGAAGCAGTGATTTTTGAACAAATAATGGCGGATTTAGGCATGAATCCCAAGACAACTCCGGTTTCTTGTCCGATATCTCAAGATGGGTTATACGGTGGCGCAATGGGCCCTTCGCAATTTATGCCTTCTACATGGAATATTTATAAAGATAGGGTTTTGGCGATTACAAATACTAAAGCATCGCCGTTCAATAATGCCGACGCTTTTATCGGTACGGCGCTTTATTTGAAAGATGCCGGCGCCGCGGGCGCGGCGCTTTCAAAGGAACGCATAGCGGCTGCCAGATATTATGCCGGCGGAAATTATAAACGATTTATTTGGAGTTATGGAGACCAGGTTATTACCAAAGCCCAGGAATATCAAAAAGATATAGATATTATTAATAGTTAATTAAAGATGTCTCGTTTTGGAATTTTTGTCTTGAATGTAAAATATTTTCTGAATAACCCCAAAGAAATTTTTTCTCGGAAACAGAATAGATTTTCTCCAGCGGAAAATCTTTCTTCGCCCTCGGAACGCCATTTCTGTCAAAGACAGAAAAACCGAGCTGGCGTTCCTGCCTACGGCAGGCAAGCCTGCGGGATGTTCCTTGAAAAAATTTCTTTGGGGTTATATGCCTATTTCTATATTAAAACTATAATTGTAAGATAACGGAGTTTCATTATTGGGGTATGGTAGACAGATATTATGATTATTAAGAATTTTATCGTTATTAATTTTTTGAGAGTTGATTTTTAGAAAAAGCTTCAATTATCTGGTCTAAATCGCCGTCCAGTATTTTTTCTATGTTATGGAATTTTTTACCGATTCTGTGGTCAGTGATTCTATCGTCTGGGAAGTTATAGGTTCTCATTTTTTCAGCGCGTTCAGCCGAGCCGATTAGTTCCTTGCGTTCGGCGCCCAATTTTGCTATTTCGGCGTTTCTTTGGGCTTCGTATATTTTTGACCGCAGGACAGACAAGGCGTTTTCTTTGTTTTGGAATTGAGAGCGTTCGTTTTGCGATGATACGACAACGCCCGTGGGTCTATGAAGTATTCTCACCGCGGTTTCAACCTTTTGAACGTTTTGTCCGCCAGGTCCGGATGAACGGAAATAGCTGATTTCTAGGTCGCTCGGGCTGATGTTTACTAATTTGGGCTCTACCTCCGGTAGGATTGCCACTGAAATAGTAGATGTGTGCACGCGGCCGGATTTTTCGGTTTTGGGGATTCTTTGGACCCTGTGCACGCCGGATTCATTTTTCAAAATCTCGTAGAGATTTTGCCCTGAGCCTGCCGAAGGGTTACCTTTTATCTGCGCGACAAAAGATTTATAACCCCCCAGAGAGTTTTGGTTGTAGTCAAGAATGTTGAATCCCCAGCCTTTTTTGGCGGAATACCGCTGGTACATCCGCGCCAAATCGCTGGCGAAAATCGCGGCTTCATCACCGCCCGCCCCCGCCCGTATTTCCAAAATTAGTTTCTGAATCATTAATAAAATTAAAATAATACTAAACTACAAATTTATGCGAATGCTACGAATAAATTTTTGCGGTATCCGCATCCTATATCCGTCCGATGGACATATCGGATTAGGATAGATTCGCATTTCAGCATTATTTTTTTTGTTTCTTTACGCGAACTTTTTTAGTTTTCTTTGGAGTTGCCACAGCCTTAGCTTTTCTGGCTTTGAACTTTTCCACTCTCCCGGCGGTGTCAATTAATTTTTCTTTGCCGGTAAAAAAGGGATGGCAGCTGGAGCAGATTTCAACCGAAAGCTCCGGTCTGGTTGAGCCGGCTTCAAAATGCGCTCCGCACGCGCAACGAACTTTGGCTTTTGGAAAGTATTCCGGATGGATGTCTGGTTTCATAATATAGGGATTATATATGCGGATTTGTTTTTTGACAAGAGGTTTGTGTTGGATTATATTATTGATATGGATAAAGGACATGGTCCGATTAAACAACTAAGCCGTTAAATATTTATGGATAATGGATAAAGGTACTGGTCCGGCTTATTAAAAAATAGGCTTGATGTTGTAGTGTGAGTACGCTGTTGACAGTAAGTTTTTTACATCTATAATAGTTATGTGATAGATGGGATTACGGGTTAATAATTTTAAAGGGCGAATAGCGTTTTTAAAATGTCTATATGACCGTAGATGAACAAGGCGCTTAATTTAAAATAAAAAATGAGACAAGAACAAGATTGGTAATTTTAAAAAATAAATAAATTATTTAGTACATCGGCTCTGACTTCGTTTGAATAATATAAAAAGGTGGTCGGAGCGGGTGTATTATTTTTTTTCTGTTAATTTTGGGAGATCAACCCGAAGTTTGCGGGAGTCTAAAATAATAAACGCCACCTTGATAAGTTAATAAATAAAATTAGTAATTAGTAAATTACGCAAAATCGCTGTTTATTCGTGTGGGCGAGTTCGTGTTTTGCGAGTGCGAAGCGCGAGCAAGCGCTATTCGAGTGCAGCGAGTCCAAAGGAGTATTCACGAATATCGCGAATGGAAGTAAATATCGCGAATTAAATTCGCATTATTTATAAAAATTTGTGATATTAGCGATTACTCATAAAACAAAGATGAAAATTTTCTAGTTATCCCAATAAAACGTGAATTTTTTTCCGGTCGATTTTTTCGGAATGGCGCGGGATTTGCGAAAGTCCTATGTGCCAAAAATTCGCGTATTAAAATTTCGAAGGGTTCGATTTTTATCCTAATATTGGATTGAAATCGAATCTTTTATTTCAGAGGATTTGATCCTGGTCCAGGATGAACGCTGGCGGCGTGGATAAGGCATGCAAGTCGTACGAACCAATTTGTGATTATATCAATGATTGGTTAGTGGCGAACGGGTTAGTAACACCCTAGTACATACCTCAAAGTCAGAGATAGCCTATCGAAAGGTAGGGTAATATCTGATGGTCTCTTACGAGTAAAGTCGCAAGACGCTTTGAGATTGGCTTAGGTCCGATCAGCTAGTTGGTAGGGTAATGGCCTACCAAGGCGATGACCGGTAGGGGGGCCGAGAGGCTGTTCCCCAACGATAGCACTGAGACACGGGCTATACTCCTACGGGAGGCAGCAGTCGAGAATATTCGACAATGGGCGAAAGCCTGATCGAGCGACGCCGCGTGCTTGAAGAAGCCCTTCGGGGCGTAAAAAGCTTTTTCCGCCGATGAAGCCGCAAGGTTGACATTAGGCGGAGAATAAGGGGATCCTAATTCTGTGCCAGCAGGAGCGGTAAGACAGAATCCCCAAGCGTTATCCGGATTTATTGGGCGTAAAGCGTCCGTAGGCGCCTTGTTAAGTTTTCTGTTAAATTTCCAGAGCTTAACTTTGGAACTGCAGAAAAAACTGGCAGGGTAGAGGGCGTTAGAGGCTGGCGGAACGGTCGGTGTAGGGGTGAAATCCGTTGATATCGACCGGAACACCGAAAGCGAAGGCAGCCAGCTGGGATGACCCTGACGCTGAGGGACGAAAGCGTGGGCATAAAAAAGGATTAGATACCCTTGTATTCCACGCCCTAAACGATGGACACTAGCTATCTGAAGTGTCGACCCTTCGGGTGGCGAAGCTAACGCGT
>VMGU01000045.1:3768-6228 GCA_007376745.1 Parcubacteria group bacterium Athens0714_26 | reverse complement strand
GCAGGGGTAAAAATAAAAAATGATTAAATCCATCAGGAAGCGCGAAGGGCAGATAGTTCCGTTCGACCAGGGTCGTATTACAGCCGCGGTTTTAAAGGCAATGACCGCCGTGTCGGAAGGTTCGCCGGAAGAAGCGGAAAAAATTTCCGACAAAGTTGTTAAAGAATTAAATAAAAAATTCCCTGGCAGGGAAATTCCTGGCGTTGAGGCTATTCAGGATACGGTTGAAAAAGAATTAATCCTGGCTGATTACGCCAAGGCCGCCAAGGGTTATATTTTATACCGCCAGGAAAGAGCCGTGTTAAGAGAGCAGACAAAAGCCATTCCTCCGCACGTCAAGGAGCTGGCCGACGAGAGCAAAAAATATTTTCATAATCCGCTGTCGGAATTTGTTTATTACCGTTCTTATTCAAGATGGATTTTGGAAGAAGGCCGCCGCGAGACTTGGGTGGAAACCGTAAAACGCTATATGGATTTTATGAAAGAGAATTTAGGCAAGGTGCTTAAGGATGACGAGTACGAAGAAATACATAAAGAGATTTTATCCCAGGAAGTGATGCCTTCTATGCGGCTTATGTGGAGCGCCGGTGATGCCGCGCGTAATACCAATGTCGCGGCTTACAATTGTTCATATATCGCGCTAACTCGTATCAGGGATTTCGCGGAAATAATGTATGTTTTGATGTGTGGTACGGGCGTGGGTTTTTCCGTTGAACAGCAAACTGTGCAAAAATTGCCTCAAATTAAACGTCAGAGCGGCAAGCGCCTGTCCATACATATGGTTAAAGACAGTAAAGAGGGCTGGGCTGACGCGTTGATTTTGGGGATGAGGACTTGGTTTGACGGCAAAGATATTTCTTTTGATTATTCGGAGGTGCGTCCTATGGGGTCGCGTCTTAAAACTATGGGTGGTAAAAGCGCGGGTCCCGGGCCATTAAGGCAAGTTTTAGATTTTTCACGCAACAAAATTTTATCCAGGCAGGGCAGGCGTCTAAGTCCGCTGGATGTTCATGATATTGTTTGCAAGATTGGAGAAGTGGTGGTGATGGGCGGAGTCAGAAGAAGTGCACTTTTGTCTTTGTCCGACCTTGATGACCCGGAAATGCGTTGGTCAAAAACCGGCCAGTTTTATTTGACCGAGCCGCAACGGGCAATGGCCAATAATTCCGCGGCTTATCTTATAACGAAAAGCCGCCGGCGTCGCAGTTTTTGGACGAATGGCTGTCTCTTGCAAAGAGCGGCACGGGAGAGAGAGGGATATTAAATCGAGCCGGGCTTGAGAAGCAGTTGCCGGAGCGGCGCTGGAAAACTTTTAAAAAGGACTGGGCCACAAGCGGCGTAAATCCCTGCGGAGAAATTGTTTTAAAATCAAAAGAATTTTGTAATTTATCGGAGGTTGTCGCCAGAGCGAATGACACCAAAAAAACTTTATTGCGTAAAGCAAAAATAGCGTCAATTTTAGGAACTTACCAGGCCACTCTTACTAATTTTCCTTATTTATCAGCCGAATGGAAAAAGAATTGCGAGGAAGAAAGGCTTTTAGGTGTTTCTATTACCGGACAGTGGGATTGCGAGGTTGTGCGGAATAAGGATATATTGCAGGCGATGAGGGAAATGGCTATTGAGACCAACCGCGTTTACTCTAAAAAATTTGGTATCACCGCGTCTAAGGCGGTTACCTGCGTTAAGCCGTCAGGGACAGTTTCACAGTTAGTTGACGCGGCTTCGGGGCTTCATCCGCGCTACGCGCCTTATTATTTAAGGAGGGTGCGCGTGTCCGCCACGGACAGTCTTTTCAAGATGTTGCGCGATCAGAAAATGCCGTATTACCCCGAAGTAGGTCAGAATCTGGATGCGGCTACCACTTACGTATTTGAATTTCCGGTGAAAGCGCCGGCCGGCTCCAATTTCAGGAATGATTTAAATGGGATACAACAGTTGGAATATTGGAGATTGGTGAAGGAAAATTTTACCGAGCATAATCCTTCGGTGACGATTTCTGTGGGAGAGAAAGAATGGGTGGCGGTTGCTAATTGGCTTTATGAAAATTGGGATATTGTGGGTGGACTCGCGTTTTTGCCGAGAGAAGACCATTCATATGAACTCGCGCCTTACGAAGAAATTAGCAAAGAAGTTTATGAAGATATGTTGGAGAGAATTCCTAAAATAGATTTTTCGCAGATTTTACTTTATGAAAAAGAGGATGAAAGTCAGGGTTCTCATGAGTTGGCATGCGTGGCAGGGGGATGCGATAAATAATTTAATTAATGGAAAAAGAGCATTACGGAGAGTTAGAGGTTAAAGATCTTCCTAATCCTCCCAGCTTTAAAAAAGTCATAGGTGTGGGCGTGGTAGTGATGGGGCTGGCAATGGGCACCGGCGAGTTGATATTATGGCCGCATTTAGTTACTAAATACGGACTTAATATTCTTTGGGCGGCATTTTTAGGAATAACTTGTC
>VMGU01000045.1:0-3732 GCA_007376745.1 Parcubacteria group bacterium Athens0714_26 | reverse complement strand
CCACCGGCGAGAGTTTTTTTACCTCGTCATCGCGCGTATTCAAGTGGTTTGCTCCGTTCTGGCTTGTTTCGGCGTTGTTTCTTTATGTGTGGCCCGGATGGGCGAGCGCCATAGGCACTATTTTGAAAGAACTTTTTGGGTTTGGCAGTTATTTGGCTTGGGCAAGAGTAAGTTTATTATTTGTTTTGATTTTGACTTTTACCGGTAAGATAGCTTATAGAATTCTTGAGAAGTCGTTAAAAATTATTGTTCCAACTTTTTTTATTTTACTTCTCATTACAAGTTTTTTGACGCTTTCTTTTGAAAACATCAAAGAGGCTTTTTTAGGTGTTGTTAATTTTGGATTTTTGCCGTCTGGCATTGATGTGTCAGTTCTTTTAGCCGCCATAGTGTTTGCCGGCGCTGGCGGGCTGTTAAATTTATGCGTGTCTTTGTGGTATAGGGATAAGCAGCTTGGGATGGGCAGCTACGTGGGGCGCATAATCAATCCTATTACCGGAAAAACAGAGGCAGTGTCATTTAAGGGCTATACTTTTAATCCTCATTCCGAAAATATTTTAAAGTGGAAAAAATGGATGAGATTTATAAGGATTGACCAGGCGGTGATATTTTGGCTACTTGGATTTATAACTTTACTTCTTCTTAGTTTAAACGCGTATGCCGTATTGACGCCTATGGGTATAGTGCCGGAAGGTCTTAATGTGGTCGTGGCGCAGTCGCGTATTTTTGGCGATAATTGGGGAGCGGTGGGCTCTAATTTATTTTTAGTAATGGCGTTTCTTATGCTTTTTGCCGTTATGTGGACGGTAATAGACGCGTTTACGCGAATTGTCAGCGATATTTTGTATGTGAATTCTCATATTGGGCCATTTAAAAAATATCTCACTGTTATAAAAAATACACCCATAAATATCCTTTATTACGGTTTGGTTTTGGTGATTGTGTTTGTGAGTATGGCGCTTTTGCCTCTTAAGCAGCCGCTTACGCTTCTTACTATCAGCGCGGTTTTAGGAGGATTAACTATGGCCGTGTATACGCCAGTATTAATGTATTTAAATAATTTTCGTTTACCAAAAGCGCTAAGGCCATCTTGGTTCACAAATTTAATGATGTTTTTAACAGCGATTTTTTACGCGTTTTTTGCCGTTCGTGTTATAGCGGGGTATTTTTAGTTGGAGAATAAAATCAGGCAAAGCCGTTGAATTCTATATTTTTTCAGTTTTTAGAAAACGCCATTTTTTGTATTGGTCTTTATAAAATTCAGTATTTTTAAAGTTTTTGTTTTGTTTAAATAGTTTGGTTATCGCGGTTTTTTGGCTTGGGTTAAACTCCATCCATAGCTGGCCGCCGGAGTTGAAGAATTTAGGGGACTGGTTTATAAGTTTTTTGATAAAATACAGACCATCGCGGCCGCCAAAAAGCGCTTTTTGCGGCTCATATTTTAGAACTTCTTTTTGTACTTTATTTTTTATTTTTAGCGGGATATACGGCGGATTTGCCAGTATGAAGTCGTAGCGGCCGGTTATGTTTTTGAAAGTGTCGGATTTTATCAGTTTGTATTGTTTCGGAGAAATTTTATTTAGTTTTAAACTGATTTTTATTTGTTTGATTAATTGCGGGTCAATTTCAGAAAACGTTATTCGCGACCCCGGTATGTTTTTAAGCGCGGCTACGCCAATGCATCCGGAGCCTGAAAAAATGTCCAGTATTTTTATGGTTTTGCGGCTATTATTTTGTATAAACTTTTTTATTTCCCTGATGGCTTTTTCTATCCAGAATTCGGTTTCCGTGCGGGGGACAAGCGGCTTTAGCGACAGGTCAATTTTACAGTTTAAAAATGGCGCCCAGCCGATAATGTAGTCCAGCGGCTCGCCATTTTTAAGCCGAATGGCGTCTTGAATAAATTCTTTCCATTTGTCGTCGCGGAGCGGTGAGCCTGTTGAACCGTATTTGTCGCGGAACAATTGTTGTATCTGAAGGTCTACCCCTACGCCAAAATTATTATGCTTATTTTGTGCTCTTATGGTTAATTTATTTTTGATGCGGGGGTCTGGATTTTTTATCATTTTGTGATTATTATTAAATACGTTATTAAAAGATATTATACTCGCGATATTTGAAATTAGATATGTTTTGAGATATTGAATTTTTTGCTCCGCGGTAGCTCAGCGGTAGAGCGGCGCCCTGTTAAGGCGATGGTCGTAGGTTCGATCCCTACCCGCGGAGCAAAAAATTTAATAAGTGAAATAGAAAACAAATCAGCCTTAAAAATCGTCTAAAAACGGGCGATTTTTTGTTGGTAATTTAGTCTTTAGATTGGAAGATATTATTGAATATAAAAAACTCTTAATTTAATTAGTGTTTTTGATAAAGTTATTAACAATTTTATTTTGATATGACTAAATAGTCATATATAATTAATATTAATGAAAACAAATATTACGGAAAAACAAAAAAATGTTCTTGAATTGATTTATGAAAGTATTATGTCATCTGGTTTTCCGCCAACGTTTGCTGATTTAAAAGAATTATTAAGTCTGTCTTCAAATCAAGCTGTTCTTAATTATTTAATTGCATTAGAAAAACAAGGATTTATTAAAAGGGAAGAAGGGCAGGCAAGAGGAATAAGAATCGCTCCCTTGGGTCTTAAAGTTTTAGGTAAGCAAAGGTTGGCCCCTGTTGTTGGTATGGTTGCCGCAGGTCCATGCATTGAATCATTTTCAGAAACGCAGTTTAAATGGATTGAGCTTCCGGTTGGAATTGCGGAAAATGAAAAAATTAAAAAATCAGAAGATGTATTTATTATTCATGTAACCGGTGATTCTATGATAAATGCCGGTATAGATAATGGAAACATGCTTTTAGTTAGAAAATCAAAAGAATATAAAAGCGGCGATATTGTTATCGCCCGAACTGATAGCGGGAGAACCGTAAAAAGATTTATTGCCGAAGGCGGTAAAAGATATTTAAAACCAGAAAATCCAATTTATCAAAATATTCCTATTATTCCCGGTGAGGTATTTTTTGAGGGTCAGGTGATAGTAAATTTAAGTAAAATAAAATAAATATGGATAAAAAATTAACCAGTGAAATTTTAAAAGAAATTTTTAGAAATCCGGACGCCCAGTATGGCTTAGCTGTATTTAGTGATTTAAAACTTGATGAAGTTTTAAATATTTTTGAAAAAGAAAAAGGTAAGTATTATCTAAAATGTTTAAAACGAGATAAAGATATTGTAGTTTATAACAAAGATAAAAATGCCGGTAAACCCGAAGAAATTGTTCGCCAATTAATGATCTATAGATTAACTAATAATTATAAATACCCATTAGAAAGAATCGGAGTTGAGGTTGATGTTCAATTTGGAAGAGATATTAGTTCAAAGAGAGCTGATATTGTTATTTATCGTGAAGATTTGCAGACGCCGTATTTAATTATTGAAGTAAAAAAACCAGATGTTAAAGATGGCTTGGGCCAGCTTAAAAGTTATGCCAATGCTACTGGCGCTCCAATTCTTGTTTTAACTGATGGTAAAATTCAAAATAATATTTTAAGGACAGACCCAAATTTATTTGAAGATCTTTTAGAAATTCCTAAATTTAATGAAACTGTTGAAGATGTGCGTTCAAAAAAGATTACATATCAAGATTTGGACGAAATTTTAAATTTAAAACAGCTTATTTTTGATTTACAGGAGGTGGTTTTGGCTAATAGCGGAGTGGATGCTTTTGA
>VMGU01000044.1 GCA_007376745.1 Parcubacteria group bacterium Athens0714_26 | reverse complement strand
GTACTGGCTGGCTCATCTTTAAAAAATAAAGGCGTACAGCTGATGCTGGACGCGGTTGTTGACTATCTTCCATCGCCGATGGATATGCCTCCGGTTAAAGGAATTGATATTAAAAACGGTGGAACATTGGAACGTACAGCCAACGATGACGAGCCGTTCGCGGCACTGGCTTTTAAAATTGCGGCCGACCCGTTTGTGGGCAGTTTAACTTATTTCCGACTTTATTCCGGTGTTCTGAAACGTGGCAGTTATATCTTAAACGCAACCAAGGATTTTAAAGAACGCGTGGGCAGAATGGTCAGGATGCATGCCAATCAGCGCGAAGAAATTGACGAGATTTACGCTGGAGACATAGGCGCCATCGTGGGTCTTAAAAATACCACTACAGGCGACACTCTTTGTGATCCAGAAAATCCCATTATCTTAGAAAAAATTATTTTCCCGCAGCCGGTTATTTCTATTAAAATTGAACCTAAGACAAAAGCTGACCAGGAAAAAATGGGTATTGCTTTGCATCGTCTCGGTGAAGAAGACCCGACATTCAGAGTTAGCGGCGACGCCGAAACCGGCGAAACCATTATTAGCGGTATGGGTGAATTGCATTTGGAGGTTTTGGTTGAAAGGATGAAACGGGAATTCGGTGTTTTTTCTAATGTTGGACGACCGCAAGTTGCTTATAGAGAAACTATTCGTAAAGAAGCGGAGGCCGAAGGCAAATATATTCGTCAATCCGGCGGCAGAGGTCAGTATGGCCATGTGCGCATTAAAGTTGAGCCGCAGGAAGGCGGCAAGGGATTTGAATTTGTCAACGCGATTAAAGGAGGTATTATTCCGCAGGAATTTATTCCGGCGGTTGAAAAAGGCGTTCGCGAAGCTTTAGATAAAGGAGTTGTCGCGGGATTCCCGGTAACCGACGTATGCGTTACTTTATATGACGGCTCTTACCACGAAGTGGATTCTTCGGAATCGGCTTTCAAAATCGCCGCGTCTATGGCTTTTCAGGAAGCGGCAAAAAGAGCCAATCCGGTTTTACTTGAACCAATAATGAAAATACAAGTTTTAACGCCATCCGAATTTATGGGTGATGTTACCGGAGATTTAAATTCTAAACGCGGTAAAATAGAAGCTATGAACGACAGAGTTAACATTAAAGTGATTGACGCTAAAGTTCCGCTTTCTGAAATGTTTGGCTACGCGACAAAATTACGGTCAATGACGCAGGGCAGAGGCAACTTTACCATGGAATTTGACCATTATGAAGCCACGCCGAATAATATCGCCCAGCTAATCATTGAAGGTAAAAAGTAAGACTTGTCTTTGGATATGGAGCAATTATTCACATCGGCACTTGACAGTTTGTACCATTTTTATATAAAATCGTAATATTGTCGAAATTTGCGTTAATTTAAAATTAAACATAAATAACTTATAAAAATATGGCGGAAAAAGAAAAATTTGAACGTACTAAGCCCCACGTAAACGTCGGTACAATTGGACACGTAGACCACGGTAAAACTACTTTAACCGCGGCTATTACACACATCTTATTCTTAAAAGGTTTAGCCAGAAAAGAAGAAGGCGTTGACCAAATAGATAATGCTCCTGAAGAAAAAGCTCGCGGTATCACTATTGCCACTCATCACTCTGAATATGAATCAGAAAAAAGACACTATGCTCACGTTGATTGCCCTGGACACGCCGACTATATTAAAAACATGATTACCGGCGCCGCGCAGATGGACGGAGCTATTTTGGTGGTTTCTGCCGCTGACGGCCCCATGCCTCAAACTCGCGAGCATATTCTTTTGGCTCGTCAAATAGGCGTTCCGGCTATTGTGGTATTCCTTAATAAATGCGATATAGTTGACGACCCCGAGCTTATTGACCTTGTTGAATCCGAGGTCAGAGAGCTTCTTAAAAAATATGAATTTCCCGGCGATACAACCCCGATTATCCGCGGTTCAGCCGTTAAAGCATTAGCCGTTAAATCTCCTGACGATGCGGATGCTAAGCCGATATTGGATCTTATGAAAGCTTTGGATGATTTTATACCCGAGCCTGTACGCGATATCAGCAAACCGTTTCTTATGCCTGTTGAAGATATCTTTTCTATTGAAGGAAGAGGCACTGTCAGCACGGGCAGAGTAGAAAGAGGCATAATCAAAGTTAATGACGAAGTAGAAGTTGTCGGTCTGAAACCAACCCAGAAGACCGTAGTTACCGGCATTGAAATGTTTCAAAAGCTATTAGATGAAGGCAGGGCGGGAGATAACATTGGCGTTCTTTTAAGAGGTCTTAAAAAAGAAGATGTTCAGCGCGGCCAAGTATTGGCTAAACCGGGTAGTATCACTCCTCATACTGATTTTGAAGCCGAAGTTTACGTATTAAGCAAAGAAGAGGGCGGAAGGCATACCCCGTTTTTCAAGGGTTATAAACCGCAATTTTATATCAGAACTACCGATGTTACCGGAGAAGTTATTTTGCCGGAAGGTATGGAGATGGTTATGCCCGGCGACACGGTAAAAATTTCTGTTAAATTGATTGCCCCCGTAGCCATGGAAGAAAAACTGCATTTTGCTATTCGCGAAGGAGGTAAAACGGTTGGCGCGGGAGTAGTAACCAAGATTTCCAAATAAAGTTTGATTTAAATATTAAATCCGAATAATTAAAAAGTTCGGATTTAATATTTAAGGAAATGTATGGCAAAAAATGACATTGAAAAAGAAAAAATAAGGCTGAAAATTCAGGCCTACGACCATAAGCTGATCGACAATTCTTGCCGCCAAATTATTGAAACGGCCAAACGTCAGGACGCGGAGGTCATCGGGCCAATTCCGCTTCCCACCGAAATCCGCCGTTATACCGTTAATCGCTCGACTTTTGTCCATAAAAATTCGCGCGAACAATTTGAGTTGAGGGTACACAAAAGATTGATTGATATCCTTAATCCCAATCAGGCAATAGTGGAATCGTTATCATCGTTAAATTTGCCTTCCGGAGTGGATATAGAAATAAAAATGGTATGAGAAGAAAGGGACTATCAGGAGTTAGCCGATAAAAAATAATTCGGGGCTATCTCGGATTATTTTTTTGTAAAAAACCAATGGAAAAAATCAAAGGCGTAAAAGTTAAAATGAGCCAGATATTCAAGGACGAAGAAGTGATACCGGTATCGCTTATTAAGGTTGAAAATAAAGAAAATCTCGATTTATTAAAAGAAGGAGACTACGTCGATGTTGTGGGTATAACCAAAGGACACGGGTTTCAAGGGGTGGTAAAAAGGTATAGTTTTGGCGGCGGGCCGAAAACTCACGGCCAGAAGAATCGTTTACGCGCTCCCGGCTCAATAGGAAGCACTGCGCCGCAAAGAGTTATACCCGGCAAAAAAATGGCCGGCAGAATGGGAGGCGCCAGAAAAACTATTAAAAATTTGAAAGTGGTGGATATCAATAAAGAAAACAATCTGATTTCGCTTAGGGGGTCAACTCCCGGTAAAAACAGAAGTGGGATTGTTATCAAGAAAAAATAAAATTATGGCAGCTATTAATGTTTATAATCAAAAAGGAGAAATTATAGAGCAAATGGAGTTGCCTGAATTTTTAACCGCGCAGTGGAAGCCCGATTTGGTCCATCAGGTTGTTAAATCAATAATGGCTAACCGCAGAAAACCCGTTGCTCATACTAAAACCAGAGCGGAGGTGTCTGGCGGCGGTAAAAAACCTTGGAGACAAAAGGGAACGGGTAGATCGCGCCACGGCTCAATACGTTCTCCTTTATGGAAGGGTGGCGGCACGACTTTCGGCCCGAGAAGCGAGAAAATATATACCGAAAAAATCAATAAAAAAATGCTTAGAGCGGCGCTAATAAGTGTGTTGTCTAAAAAGGTTTTAGATGGAGAAATTAAAATTTTTGATACGTTAGAATTAGCCAGTAATAAAACCAAACCATTAGCGGTATTGCTCCAAAAAATTATAAATAATAAATCAGCGGTATTATTATTTCCGGAAAACAACAAAAACATCAGACTGGCATCAAGAAATTTG
>VMGU01000043.1 GCA_007376745.1 Parcubacteria group bacterium Athens0714_26 | reverse complement strand
ACAAACAGACAACTTTTATTTCCGCCTTTCAGATGTGCGACGATGTTTTAAGACAGGCGGTGGAAGGCATTTCCGACCTCATCACAATGCCCGGCATCATCAATGTTGATTTCGCCGATGTCAAAACAGTGATGCAAAATGCCGGTTCTGCTCTAATGGGCATTGGTTCAGCCCAGGGCGAAAATAGAGCTGAGGAGGCTGCTCGTATGGCCATTAATTCTCCACTTTTGGATCTTTCCATAGAGGGAGCGCAGGGCGTTTTGTTTGCCATTTCCGGAGGAGAAGACATGACCATGCTGGAAATCCAGAACGCGGCAAACATTATAACAGAATCAATAGATTCAGACGCCAAGGTCATATTCGGAGCAATCAATGACGAAAGATTAAAGCGCGGAGAGATAAAGGTGACAGTTATTGCCTCTGGCTTTCCTGAGGCAAAAAATGTCAGGAAGCAATCGCTGTTTCAAGCCGCTGTAGGACAGGGGCAATCTAATTCCGACGCTCCCGGCGCCAAAGAAAAAATTAAAGAAAAAGACCTTATAGACGAAGAAGAAACAACGAGTGTCATTCCCGCTTTCTTGCGCAGAAAAAAATAGCGTATATAATTAATGTATTATGGAAAATAAAAATTGGGCTTTGCCCGCATCAATTATAGTTGCCGGATTAATTATTGCCGGAACCGTTTATTACACCAATACCAACACAAAAAAACCATCTGATAATCTGGCTGCAACCGGAGATGTTACTTCAGGACAAAAATTAGATGGACCTAAAGAAGTTACCTCCAGTGACCACATTCTTGGCAACCCCAATGCCGACCTGACATTTATCCTCTTTACTGATCTGGAATGCCCGTTTTGTAAAACATTCAATGCCACTGCAAACCAGATGATGGACGAATACGGAAAGGCAGGCAAGATGCGTTTTGTCCTTCGCCACTTCCCGCTTGATTCCTTGCATCAAAAATCAAGAAAAGAGGCTGAGGCAACAGAATGCGCGGCTGATCTTGGGGGTAATGACAAATTCTGGACTTATGTCAACCGTCTTTTTGAAGTGACAACTTCAAACGATACATTAGATCCAACCCAGCTTCCAAAAATAGCCGAGTATGTCGGACTTGATGTAAACAAATTTAATGATTGCCTGAGTAGCGGGAAATTCGCAGCCAAGGTGCAGACGGATTATGAAGACGCCGTTGCCTCGGGCGCTCGGGGCACGCCATATTCTGTAATATTAACCAAAAACGGAGACAAATATCCTGTGAGCGGAGCACTTCCTTACGCACAGCTTAAGGTTATTATTGACCAGATTCTAAACGGCACTTATACTACCGGCAAATAATTACTTTTTATTTTTTAAATACTCGTAGGCTGAGAGAGCTGCTTTTGCGCCCTCTGCAGCAGCTATGACGCATTGTTTGTATTTTATGTCAGTGACATCGCCGGCTGCGAAAATTCCCGGAACCGAAGTTTCATTGGTATTGTGGTCAATTATTATTTCTCCGGCTTTGTTTATTTTAACCAGCTCTTTTGCCAATCCGCTTGATGGCATCCAGCCGATGTTTACAAAAATTCCCTGAACATTCAATTCTTTTTCGTCATCTCCGTCTGAATAAATAATTTTTTCCACAAAATTTCCGCCCTTGATTTCTTTTATTTTGGCATTAGTTATAAATTCTACTTTGCCGCTTTTTTTCAACTGCTCTTGGATAATCTCGTCTCCTGTTATTTGGGACAGGACATCCATAACATAAATTTTATTGGCGTATGCCAGAAGGTCGCGGCTAGAGCATAATCCGGAATTTCCTCCGCCCACAACCGCCACGTCTTTGTTTTCAAAAAGCGGGGCGTCACAGGTGGAACAAAAACTTATGCCCTTATTTTCATATTCTTTACCGCCTGGGACATTCAAATGCCGGTATTCTTTGCCAGTCGCTATAATAACTGATTTTGCCCGAAGTCCGACTTCGAGATTTCGAAGTCGGACTTCAAACTCCTCTTCATCTTTTTTTATAGAAATTATTTCTGTACCTTCCTTTATCTCCACGCCGTATTTCTTATTTTGGTCTGTTATTTTTTGTGTCAGCTCTCTGCCGGAAATTTTTTCGAATCCCGGAAAATTTCCTATTTCTTCGGTAAGTATTGCCTGGCCTCCGAGATTTTTTGTGAGAATGATAGTAGAAAGTTTTTTTCTGGCGGAATAAATGCCGGCAGTGAGACCGGCAAACGAACCTCCAATTATTGCAACATCATAAATCATATTATTTTAATTATTTTAACAGGACATACATCTGCGGCCTGTTTATTACAATCTAAATCCTCTGCGCTAATATTCTTTATCTCCAATTCGTATTCGCCAGAGTCATTAATTTTTCCACCAATTAAATCTGCTTTCATATCTTTTTCGTTCATCTTCCAAAACTTCTGGCAAACAATGGTACAAGAACCGCAACCAATGCACTCTTCGCGTTTCTGAATAATTTTTGTTTTTTTTGACATAATTTTCCATGCGCCCACGAAGGATCGAACTTCGGGCCTTTTCGATGTCAACGAAACGCTCTACCACTGAGCTATGGGCGCAACTTACTTATTGTAATAAAATTACTTAAAATTTCAACCCTCTGGGAATTTTTTTAACAACATCAAAAACTTTTTCTTTAAAATTTTTCACAGATTTACATTTTATTGTTTTTGGGGTAAAATTTCAAGCAAATAGGCCCTATCGTCTAATGGTCAGGACGGCACGCTTTCAATGTGTAAATCCGGGTTCGATTCCCGGTAGGGTCAAAAAGTTTTTGTATGGAAGCGTGCCAGAGTGGTTGAATGGGCCGCTCTCGAAAAGCGGTATCCGCCGCTGAGGCGGATCGGTGGTTCGAATCCACCCGCTTCCGTTTTTATTTATCCACAGCCCTCTGGGACGGCGTTGAGTGCAGAGCGGGGGGCGTGGAGTCGAAAGACGTTGAAACGCTCCCCTTTTTTATTTTGGACCATTAATTTATAATTAGTTTTAATATTATGAAAAATCCCAAGGTTAAATTTGTAATAAGCGCGGATAAAGATATTGAAAATTATATTCTTTTCAAAAAGTATTCTACCGGCGGAATAAAGTTTCTAAATATGTTTTTGCCAGAAAAACTGCACGGGAAGAAAGATGAAACAATAAAAAAATATGTGCAAGACAATTTTAATTTACGCAAAGAAGAAATTGATAAAAACGTAAAAAAGATCAAAAAAGAATGGCAGAACATTGAGAAAAAATATTTTGATTTAGTAAATAAAATTTTCAAAAACCATCCCTGGTCCAAAGGAAAATATATCGGTTATGCAAGTGTTTTTGACATGTATCCTCGCAATATAAAAGAAAAAACATTTTTCTTTCCTGCTCTGCGCCAAAGTAAATTTCCTATAATGGTAACCGGCCATGAATTACTTCACTTTATTTTCTTTGATTATTTGGCAAAAAAATATAATTATAAAGGCACAAAAAAACATGGTAAAAAGGCAGAATACGTCTGGCAAATTTCCGAAGTTTTTAATTCTGTTATAGAAAATTGGAGCCCTTATTATAAAATTTTAAAATTTGACGGAGCAAAAAAGAAACCTTATACCGGAGTAAAATATTTTGAAAAAATGAGAAAGTTATGGCAAGAAAATCAAGATATTGATTTTTTGCTTGATAATTATTTTAAATATGAGCCAAAATAATATAATTAAAATTTTAAAATCCGGCGGAATTGGGGTGATGGCAACGGACACGATTTATGGAATTCTTGGCTCTGCCCTATTGTCGAATACTGTTGAAAGAATTTATAAACTGCGCCAACGGGATTTAAAAAAACCCATGATTGTTTTAATTGGTTTGCTGAATGATTTAAAAATTTTTGATATAAAATTAACGCCAAGGTTAAAAAATTTTTTAAGTAATATTTGGTTTAACACCAAAGTTCCGACAAGCGTTATTATATCTTGTCCGTCTAAAAAATTTTCTTATCTGCATCGCGGAACAAAAACTATTGCATTTAGAATACCAGCAAAAAAAGATTTGTTAAA
>VMGU01000042.1 GCA_007376745.1 Parcubacteria group bacterium Athens0714_26 | reverse complement strand
TAGCCGATTTTGTAATAATCTTGAAAAGTTTTTTGCGGTTGTCCGAAAAGCGATACCTTGCCCGATGAGAGAGGCATAAGCCCCAGAATCGCTTTGGCGAGCGTTGTTTTACCGGCGCCATTAGGACCGACCAAGCCGATAAAATCGCCTTTTTCAATTTTGAAGGAAACATCGCTTACCGCTTCGGTCTGTCCATAATGCACCGATACATTTTTAGTTTCAAGAATTGTGGACATAATTATTCATTACACTGAAGACCAATTTTTAAATTGACTAAATTTTTTTCCATAATTGAAAGAAATGAGGCTTTATTTTCAAAATCTTTTTTGGTTAAATTATGCGCCGGGTTGAGAAGCAAGAGGCCGGCTCCTGTTTCTTTGGCAAGAGTTTCGGCAACTTTCGGACTGACTAATTCTTCAAAAAACACGTACTTGATTTTTTCTTTCTTAATTTGCTCAACAATCTTTGCTAAATCTTGGGCTGACGGTTCTGAATCGGGGGAAATACCGTATGCTGACTCATATGCCAAACCGTATCTTTTCCCTAAATAGCCGAAAGCATAATGTCCGCCATAAACGATCTCCTTGCTTTCGCATTTTGATAATGTGGTTCTGTATTGATTGTCTAATTGCGCCAATTTAGTTTTGTAATCGGTTGCATTTTTCTGGTAATAATCAGCGTTGGCGGGGTCTTTTTCTGTTAGAGCTTTCACAATATTATCCAGCATGATTTTATTATTATCAAAATCAAGCCAAATGTGGGGATCAATTCCGCCATGTTCGTGGCCGTGTTCTTCTTCCTCATGAACAGTCCCATGTTTGTCTTCGTGTTCTTCTTCTTTCATTAGCTCAATTCCGGCACTGGTATCAACAATTTTTATATCCTTTCCCGAAATTCCCCTGATAATATCTTCCGCCCATGGCTCCATAAATTTGCCGGTATAGACAAAAAGATCTGATTCGTTGATATTTACAATGTCGCTCGGTTTTGGTTCAAAAGTGTGCGCCTCAACTCCGGGCGGAAGAAGAAGTGAAACTTCCACCTTGTCCCCGCCAATACTTTTGGCAAAATCATACAGAGGGAAAAGTGTTGTAACAACGGTAATTTTTTGAGAATTATTTGTTGGCTTTTGTGCGATATTTAATACTGCGAAGAATCCGATAGCGATTATTGCGATAACTCCAACGGCGAATAGTATTTTTTTTACCCTGTTAGATATATTTTTGTTTTGTAAATTATTCATAAAGCTTTTGTTTATACTAATTTTTAACTTCCCTGTTATAATTAAAAAATATCTAACAGGGTGAATAGTGTTTTCCTTAAATTATGCTTGGCAATTATGGCAATAGCCATAAAACTCAAGCGAATGATTAATAATATTAAACTTGTTTTGTTTTGCGATTTGTTTTTCTTGTTTTTCTAAATGGTTGCTCATATCGACACTTTGAATTGAATTGCAACTCACGCAAACAAGGTGGTGGTGATGATCTTGGGGAATTTCAAAATATTCAATTCCGTTTATTGTATTTTTACGGGCAATCTGATTTTTTGTTAAATATACAAGTTCTCGATAGAGAGTAGTGCGGTCTGGCTTAATCTTTTTGTCGCGTAATTTTTGGATAATTTCGGCTTTTGTCAAAAAACAGCGGTTTTCCGACAAAACCTCAATAATCGCTTTTCTAGTTTTTGTTAAGCGTCCGCCGAGAGTTTTGATTGTATTGTGGATTGTGTTCATAATATTATTGCAACCTTGTTGCATTAAATATAATCCATTGGTTTGATAAGGTCAAGCAATTATGGTAAGTTATGAGTAACAGACGAAGGCGGCGCGCCAGTTTTACTGGCACGAAAAATTGCAACGGCGAAAAAAGAAGCGGCGAAAGCGAGGGCGGGCAAAAATTCCCTGCCTACCGGCAGGCAGGCAAAATGAAAAGAGCAAAGAGTATTTTTCTGTGGTGTGGCGAGCTTGTCGAGCAGTGGCGGGGCTGGCTTCCTTATTGGGGGTTTTGCTCAAAAAAAGTTCGAACATCAATCAAAAAACACCGCCAATTTTCAGAATTTGGATTTTGAAGTAGAGATGGGGGGTCACGCAACATCATTGGTTTTGAAAATAAGTTCTATCTTGATACAATAAAGACGCCAATTGGTAAAAGAAGAGATAAGAAGTTTATTTTTAAAAGCAAAGCGGAGGAGGAAAAAATTTTTCTTCCGCAAAAAAAATGTAATAGTTCTTTCGGATTAAAACAACAGTTCTTTTAAATTAAAAAATGGAAGGGGATGAAATTATGGAAAGGTTGCGGAGACTTATCATTAAGGGCAAAGAAATTAGAGTACCTATTGTCCAGGGCGGAATGGGAGTTGGGGTGTCGCTTCATCCGCTTGCGAAAGCCGTTACAGAAGAGGGGGGTCTTGGTATCGTATCAAGCGCTGGTTTAGATAGGGTTGTCTCTAAAAGAACCGGTAAAAGAAAGAATATTTATGAGTCCGTATACGAGGAGATTTCACTTTCTAAGGTTAAGGGCGGATTTGTGGGGATTAATATTATGGTTGCTCTGGGAAGAGACTATAATGCGTCGGTGAAAGGCGCTATTGATGCTGGCGCTGATGCTATTATTTCCGGAGCCGGATTACCGCTGAACTTGCCAGACATTCAGCCGCCTAAGGATACGGCGTTGATTCCCATTATATCGTCCGCGCGAGCGCTTGATATCATTTGTAAAAAATGGGAAAGATTTGGATATCGACCCGATGCTGTGGTTCTTGAAGGGCCGCTTGCCGGCGGACATCTTGGATTTAAGATTGACCAAATAGACCTTGAATCCAATAAGCTTGAGAACCTTCTGCCGCCAGTCAAGGATTTGGCAATAAAATTTGGCGATATTCCCGTCATCGTCGCCGGCGGGATTTATACCCATGCTGATATTGTCAGGTTTATGAATATGGGGGCGGATGGGGTTCAGATGGCCACGCGTTTTCTGGCTACTAATGAGAGCAGTGCTACGGAAGAGTATAAGCAAGCGGTTGTTCTGGCCAAGAAAGAGGATATCGTCGTGCGCCTAGGATCGCCCTGCTGTCTGCCTTTCCGAGTGATAAAGCAGTCGCCGATGTATGTTTCGTTGCTTGAGCAAAAACGTACGCCGAAATGCGACAAGGGCTACGTGCTTACAAAAGACGCCGACGGGCAATATACTGTTTGCCCAGCCAAAACTGACAACAAGAACTATTTTTGTGTCTGCAACGGACTCTTGAGTTCGGCTGGATATAATCCTTACGAGGAAGAACCGCTCTATACAGTCGGTACAAACGCGGCACGGGTAAACAAAATTGTGTCCGTCAAAGCATTGATGAACGAGTTAAGCGGTGGATAAGGCATGTTCATAAAAAGGGTTGATCATTTGATCAACCCTTTTAAAAAATCCTACATTCAATCGATATGTCCCAACCTAAACATTTGTACCGTTCAAGACAATAATTAAAAAATAAATTAAACTTAATTTATAGATCGTTAAGGTTTTTAAAGATGGCTTATTTTACAGATGCTACTTTTTGATTATTATGAAACGCAGTTCTAAATTGTTTTCTGCCAAAAAATTTTCTATTTTTTTAAAAAACGGATTCACTTTAGTTGAATTATTAATCACCGTGACGCTTATAGGTATTTTATCGTTGTTTGTAACTTTTTCCATAATAAATAGCGGGGAATCGGCCAAGGTTTCAAAAACGGGCTTTGAACAGCGTGGAATGACCAAGGCGATAGGATTTTATCTTCAGGATATGGGGTTTTTCCCTCCCGACGTCAATCGCGGCTGGGACCCGGGTTTTGCCCAGCCATTGCCGTGGAATCCGGACACCATAGGCGGCAATCCGCCGCCCTCGCCGTATAACGTGCCTGGGACTAATTGTTCGCATTGCCCGGCTGATTGGCAAGATATAGTAGCCAAACGCTGGAATGGTCCTTATATATCCAATTGGCCCAGCTTCACTGCATGGAAAGGGAAATATGATTATAATTACTGGGGCGCGGGCGCGACCCGCGGTTCTTGTATATTGCCGCCGGGAGTTTATGTCGGCGTGCAAGGTGATTATAACAACAATAACGCTATTCCTTTATCGGCGGAGCAAAAAATGATAGATAAAGGTTTTGACGCCGAACAATGCCTAAATGGAGAGTCTCAAATGCTTTTGTGGACGCTATAAAACAGGTCAAATAATTTCAAGCCCCCGTTTCAGGTACTCTGGGGCAGGGGCTTTTTAATTTGCTATGCACAAGTTCAGATACATATGAGACTTTTCGGCTCATCGAAAAGTCATGCAGCAATACAATAAAACAAGGGGTATTAAGGGCATTGTAAGTGTCTA
>VMGU01000041.1 GCA_007376745.1 Parcubacteria group bacterium Athens0714_26 | reverse complement strand
ATGAATAGTAACAATAAATCTTCCCTTATAAAAAATCGGTGTATTAAAATGGGTGAAATGCATCAAATCCAGATTATATTTTTTAAATTTCATTGGCAGAAAAATTTGTTCTTTAATTCCATACCATCTATAATTTGCCGGAACCTTGTGAAAATTCGGATTTTCGGATTCATAGTCCTGCCAACTATTCTCTCGCAAAAAAATGAAATATTCATTGACATTGTCAATTTTTTCTAATTCGCGAATTAAATTTTCCGTATATCTTCCAAATCCCTTGTCTTTTGGCCCGAAAAACCGGGCATCAATTCCTATGCGCATATATTTTTAAATAAATCTATAAATTTCTTAGTTGCATTATCCCAATTAAATTGTTTGGCTCTCTCTGCACCTCGCCGTCTTAATAAATTATTTAATTCCTCATTGCCCAAAACCTCTTTAATCCTTTAATCGCAAAAACCAATTCATCAATGTTTTGCGGGTCAATCATAATTGCGGAATTACCCGCCACTTCTGGTAAAGATGATTTATGGGAAATAATTGTCGGCACACCGCAAGCCATTGCCTCCAATGGCGGCAAACCGAAACCCTCAAAAAAACTCGGATAGACAAATACTCGGGCTAAATTATATAGATAAGGTTTATCTTCTTCATTTATAAATCCAGTAAAAATAATATCGTTCTTAAATTCTGAATTTTTTATTGTTTTAAAAACCTCATTACATAACCAGCCCTTGGTGCCGGCAATTACTAATTTCAAATCTGAAAAATCGACAAGTTTTCCTTGAATATTTTTAACCACCCCCTCAAATCCCAACCATTCAACATTTAAAACTTTGCCGCTTTTGCCCCTTTTAATTTCCTCAAATGCTCTAATCAGCCCTAAAATATTTTTTCTCGGCTCAATTGTGCCGAAGTAAAGAATAAATTTTAGAGGCTTGCCTGCCGGCGAGGCAGGCAAATTATATTTTCTGGCAATTTCCAACAATTTTTGTTTATCGCCAATAATTTTAAATTTTCCGTCAATTCCTGGATAAACAACCTTAATTTTATCCGGAGATATTTTATAAAAATCGATTAAATCTTTCTTGGTTGATTGGGAAATCGCAATAATCATATCTGCTTTCCTGGCCTGTTTTCGGGGTGAAACAAATTTATGCCACATTTTTTTGGAAAACGAAAAAAATTCAGGAAATCTTAAAAAAGACAAGTCATAAAAAATCATTATCCGCTTTGTCTTTCTGGACAGGGGGGTAATTAAAAAATGGGGGCTTAAAAAAATATCAACCCCGCCTAAAATTTTATCAATTTTCGGAAATTTAAAAATTCTTGAAAAAAGATCAAAAATCCTATTTGGAATCCGCCACTTTTTAACCTTGATATTTCTCCCTTTTAACCAAGGATGATTCGATTTAAGTTTTCTAAATCCGTTGTAAAACAACCGATATCTATTTGTTTTATCAGTTAACAACCGGGACAGCAAATTAATCGTATAATCTTCCACTCCAGTCCTTCTGCTTTTTGCTAAAATCCTAATATCTATTCCAATAGTCATTGTAAGATTTCTCTATAAAATCTTTAATTTTTTTCTTGAAAATTTCTTTGTCGAATTTGAGGGCGTGCTGGCGGATGAAGCTGGAATCGAACTTTTGGGGCTGAAACTTCTTTACTGCCTCAACCAGGGATTCCATGTTCTGCTCGTCAAAAAATACGCCTGTTTTGCCCTCTAAAACGCTCTCTAAGGCACCGCCGCCCCGATAGGCTATAATTGGCCTGCCACAGGCCATTGCCTCTAAGGCAACAATACCAAAGTCCTCTTCTTGGGGAAAAATTAGTGCCTTGCAATTTTGATAATATTCTTTTAATTTCTCGCTGCTCAACTCTCCGAGAAATTCAATATTCCAATTTGCCATTTTTTTTAATTTTCTTTTATCCGGCCCGGAGCCGATTATTTTTAACGGCATCTCCAACTTATTAAATGCCTCAATAGCGATATCAAATCTTTTGTATGGCAAAAGACGGCCAACCATCAGATAATATTCCTCGCTCGGCTTGGATATTGGCTTAAAAAATTCTGTATCAACCGGCGGATGAATCACCTCGGCATCTCTCTTGTAATATTTCTTGATTCTTCTGGTCACAAAGCTGGAATTGCAAACAAATTCATCCACTCTCGAAGCCGCTTCTTTGTCCCAGAGCCGGATATAATTCATAAAAAATGGGATAAAAATCTTAGCCAATGACGGCATAGAAAATTCTTTGATGTATTTATGGCTGTCATCCCAGGCATATCTTGGCGGGGTATGGCAATAGCAAATGTGTAGGGCCTCTGGTTTAGTCAAAGCTCCTTTGGCAAAACTGGCTGAATCAGAAACTATTAAATCAAAATCAGACAAATCAAATTTTTCTATTGCCATTGGCATCAATGGTGGAAAAAATCTATGATAACTCCCTGAAAAGGGAACTTTTTGCAAAAAGGATGCCCGGATTTTCTTTCCGGGAAAATATTTATCAATTATCTTCTGATTATAAATCAAAGTGTAAATCGGCGCATCGGGAAAAATCTCAGTAAATGCCTCTAATACTTTTTCCGCCCCTCCATATTGATTTAAATAATCATGGACTAATGCAATTTTCATAATTTACTCAACAAGCTGATTTATCTTGGAATAAAACTATAAAAGTTTTTAGGAGTATGTAAATGTCTTTTAACAATGACCAGTGTTCAATATAATAAGTGTCTAATTTTACTTCTTCTTCAAAGGGTAAATCAGAGCTGCCGCTGACTTGCGCCATACCAGTTATTCCCGGCTTGATTAATAAAACTTTTTTGTGGTGTTTTCCATATCTGGCGATTTCATCCGGTTGATGCGGCCGGGGACCGACCAAACTTATTTCTCCCTTAAGAACATTGATTAATTGCGGCAATTCATCAATCCGATATTTTCTTAAAAATCTGCCAACCCCAGTAATTCTCGGGTCGTTTTTTATTTTAAACAATGGTCCGTCTTTTCTTTCATTATATTTTATTAAATCTCCTTTTATTTTTTCGGCACCTTTCACCATGGAACGGAATTTATAAAGACCGAATTCTCTATATTGGCTGACTCTTTTGAGCCTTACGAAAATCGGGCCCTGGGAATCAATCTTTATAATCACGGCAATAATCACAATAAACGGCAGTAAAATTATTAATCCGAAAAAAGAAAAAACAACATCAACTCCTCTTTTAATTATTTTCCCCCATCCATCTAAGGGCGTTCTTTTTATTTCCAATAGAGGCACGCCATCAAAAGTATTCAATTCAACATTACTGGTGTGCGTCTGAAATAAATTTGGCACGAATTTAAAACCGATTCTCTGCTCCTCGCAAAAATCAAGAATTTCTAAGATGTCATTTCTTTCATATTTTGGACTGGCTAAAATCACTTCATCAATTCTGGGAAAAGATTTTAAAAGGTAATTTTCAATTCTATCGGTTTTTATTTTAGAAAAATGTTTTACAATTCTATATCCCAAATCTGGCTGACGATTGATTTCTTTGATTACCTTCTTACTTAATCTGTCTTCTCCGATTACTGTTACATAGTGAACTCCGAGATTATACCTACCCACAGCAAATCTTTGAAGCTTCTTGATTAAAAAACGCCCCAAACTAACTAAAATTATTGCCAAAGCCCAAGCCACTAAAATAATAAAACGGGACTCGAAAAGTTCCCGACTAAAGAAAATATAGATGATTACAGCTAAAATCGTGGCTGAAATGCCAATTACAATTTGTAAAAATTCTCTAAACAATCTTTTTTGAGGAGTGATATTATAAAGTCCAGAAACAGCAAAAACCAGAATTCCAAAAATAGAAACGCCTAGCAGTAGAATAAAATAGCGTTGGAAAGGCAAGTTCATAGTAAAAAGTACGGGTCGCCATTGAGCCACCCAGGGACTGACTCGAATAAAATAAGCTCCGATACCCGCTGACACCATCATTACAAAATCAACTGGCACAAGCAGGGCGCTGAATATAAGCTCTGATTTTTTCATGCCTTTATTGTAGCTTAAAAACTTGACTTTGTAAATTTATTATGCTAAGCTTTCTTTGTCCTAGTAAGTCGGGTGATCGGTCCGACCCAAGTCGGACAGGAAAGTCCGAACATCTATTTTCCGATTTATCGGAATCTAAAATGGTAGCGGGTAACACCCGTCATCCGCAAGGATAGAGGTGCGAACAGTGACGATGCTCCGATCTAAAGTCGGAGAGTGAAACGGCCAAATCCTTACCCAGATGCAAGAGCAAATATCCTAAAGGTGGCTCGCTTGAGTCCGATAGCAATATCGGGCCTAGATAAATGATCATCGTCCCGATTTCGATCGGGATACAGAATTCGGCTTACAGACTTACTGGGACAATAAAAATATCGAGATTTCAATCTCGATATTTTTTGTTTTCTGCCCCCTTATATCCCCGGCAAGCCGTCGCTTAATTTGCTGGATTTCAGAGCCCTATTAACCAAACGGTCGGCTTCTGTATTTTTATCCCGTGAAACATAAATAAATTTCACTTCGCCAAAATCAATTTTCAGGTTCCAGGTTTTTAAAAATAATTGTTCAATTCGCCTGTCTAAAATTTTATACTTGCCATTCATTTGCTTGGCAACAAATTCGCTGTCCATTTTTACTTCCACCGGCATTTCTTTGATTCTCTTTCCGCCAAATAAAAGTTTGGCTTTTTGCAAGGCAAAAATTACAGATTCGTATTCTGCTTCGTTGTTGGTTGCCCGGCCGATTTTTTGGCTGTATTCCTTGATTACTCTTCCTTTCTCGTCAGAAAAAATCACGCCAATCGCCGCTGG
>VMGU01000040.1 GCA_007376745.1 Parcubacteria group bacterium Athens0714_26 | reverse complement strand
CCTGACCGTATCGCCCGCCAGCTTTCCGCCCGGAAGAACAGTTGTATAAAATATGCTTGATAAATTATACAAAAACAGACGAAAAACGCTTAATTTATTGTCAAAAATTTCCAGCAGAGCTTTCCATCTTAAAGTATTCGCCAGCCAAACAGCCAGCATTAAAAAAAACGCAAGTATAAAATAACTTATTTTTACGCTCCCTATTTCTTTTAGGAACTTTAAAAAATCAATTTTACTAAAAAGGAGCCAGATCAAAAAGACAGTTACGGCAACTTTTAAAAAATAAAATAATTTCCTGTTCATTTAAATTTTCTTAGTCAAAAATATCGTCCATGGAAAACTGCTAAAATCGCCGATAACTTTAAAATAAGGGCTTAATATTTTTTTAAATTCTCTTTTCCCCCAGGTATTAACGTGCTCCGGATGATTCCCCCAGCGTCCCGTATATTTTCCCCGCAAAAAATTAATTGTCCTGAAAAATGGCTCACGTGGAACACTGAATATAAAAAATTCCGAATTAAGATTATGCAAAACCCTGAGCGCGCCGGAGAAATCTTTTAAATGCTCTAAAATTTCAAGCGATATCACCAAATCAAACTTTTCGCCCGGCATATTAATGTCATAAACGCTCTTGCATTCAAAAATAGAATCCGGGTTTAATTTCCGCGCGTCTTTTATTGACTCGGCATCCACATCAATTCCATAAAAACTGATTTTAGAGTTTTTGTTTTTTAAATAATTAATTACAAACCCCTCGGCGCAACCAACGTCAAGAATTCGCCCGATATCCGGCAAGAACTCTTCAGCCTTACTGATATGTGATAAAAACCTGTCCACTAAAAACCGGTAAGCCGGATTTTTATTTTCATATTTAGCTCGTTCGCCCATACTATTTTTTTCTCGTGTCGCGCGCCATTCTGGAAAGCTGGCGTTTTAATTCGCGGCTTTGATTGGCCAAAAAGCCGAAAATTAAAGTCTGAAACCCAACAAGAATTAAAAGCACTGCCACAAAAAGTAGGGGTCTGCCGGCAACGCGCGTGCCCAAAACAGAAAGAATTAAAAGATAAACGGAAAATATCGCGCCAAGACCGATAAGAGAAAACCCCGCGGTGCCAAATAAAAGAAACGGCTGAATGCCAAAACTCAAAAGCAAATGTTTAAAAATTGATTTGAATTTAAAATGCGACTTGCGGACTTTTACTCCGGGCTCTGGTTTTTTCCACCGCAAAACCGATGGTATTTCAGTCACCCTGAATCCTAAATCCAATGCTTTGTATAAAATCTCAACATGAAGGTCTTTATCGTCCGACTCCAAGTCTAACGCGTCTAAAACCTCGCGCCGATAAGCGCGCGTCATGCCCGTGCACATAGTCAAATGGCCGGGCAAGGCAAATGAAAATATAATACCAAGATAACTAAGTAGCCATCTTAAAAACGGGACATTTTCCATTTTACCGCCTTCCATATGCGGCGAAGCAATAACCATATCGGTCTCGCCTTTTTCTAACTCTCTTAGAAAACGCCCAAAAATCTTACTGCCCCAAGTTAAATCTGATTCAGTAGCTATAATATAGTCACCCTGAGCCGCCCTAAAGCCGATTCTTAACGCAAATCCCCGTCCTTTATTAACCGGATAAGAAACAACTTTAATATTGGAATTATCTCTGGCAAGCCCCTGAATAATTGAGAGAGTGTTGTCCCTACTTCCATCATTAACCAAAATAAGTTCCCAACTCTCCCCTAAACCTTCTAATGCCTTAACAATTTCATGGACATTGCCGGCAATGGCTATTTCTTCATTATACGTGGGCACAACCACTGAAATTTTCATAAATTGAATATAGCACAAAAAATTTAAATAAAAAAACGCCCCATAGAACCCATGGAAGGCGTTTTTTAAAATCCAAAGAACTCAAAAAACTAAAAATAGTAAGTAAATAATCTTTGTACTATGCGATAGCTGCCATCATCGCTAAACTGTCTCTTTCTAAGATAATCAAGCGCTTCTTGTTTTTTTAGTAGCAATGGCCATTGAGAATTAGCATCCATTTCTTCCTTGGTTATTTTTACCGCACCCATCACAGAACAAATCTTGATGTTAGAGCTTCCAACCGGCTTATCTAAAAAAACAATCTTTCGCTCCCCCAATTCCCAGCCATACTCACGCTTTAAAACACTCTTAATAAAATTATGGAGAACCGAGAGTCTAAACCTGCTAACCTCCACGGCATCTTCACTATCAATATCATTAAATAATTTTACAATATCAGCAGCAACATCTTTTTCGTAACCGGCTAAACCGCTAGCGCATTTAATAATTGCCGCGCCAGATACCAGTCGAGACTCTCTTTTTGCCACATCTAAGAAATATATTATGCTCTAAACGCATTCTATACTGGATACCATAAGGAATAAATGGCTCCAATACAAAGTCTACTACTGCTTCCGGTGGGATAGCTTGAGGTTTCAGCCCCGGCGCGTAATCCCTATACCACTTTTCAATAATCCATCTTTTAGGCATCTAATCATTTCCTCCTTTCGGTATATTTTTTATCAAAAAACTGCGTGGTTATATTAACACGCAGTTTTAAATTTGTCAAAAATTTTATATCATTTTTTCAGAAAGAATACCAATAATTCTCAACGCGGTTTTACCATCCCAATGTTGAGGAATTCTGCCTTTCTTAAACTTTCCGTCAAATACACTTTGCGCTTCTTGAATAATTTTTTGCGCATCGGTGCCGACAATAACGTTTGTCCCGACTTCCACGGTTACCGGTCTTTCAGTATTTTCTCGCAGTGTTATACAAGGAATACCCAAAGTGGTGGTTTCTTCCTGAAGACCTCCTGAATCGGTAAATACCAGCCGCGAATCGCTTACCAGCTTCATAAAATCTATATACCCCAAAGGTTCGATCAAAACAAGATTTTTTAAATTTTTAAATTTTTTTTCAAACCCCAATTCTTCCATTTGTTTTCTAGTCCGGGGGTGAACAGGAAAAACAATTGTTATTTTTTTCTGGATAGAATATAAAGCTTCAAAAATATTTAAAAAATGATTTTTATTATCAACATTGGAAGGCCTGTGCATCGTAAGAACCGCGTAATTATTTTTATCCAGCGATAGCTTATTTAAAATAAAAGATTTGGAAATCTGCGGCATATGATAATGCAAACTGTCTATCATTGTGTTGCCCACAAAATGAATTTTTTGGGGGTTAACTCCCTCCTTAACCAAATTTCTGTTGGCGGATTCTTCGGTAGTAAATAAAAAATTAGCCATTCTATCGGTTAAAGTCCTATTTATTTCTTCCGGCATTGCCTCGTCAAAACTGCGCAGGCCGGCTTCAACATGGACTAACGGTATTGATAATTTTTTAGCAGCCAAAGCCCCGGCCAAAGTTGAGTTAACATCACCCACCACAATGACCAAATCCGCCTTGATTTTTACTAAAGTTTCTTCAAGCGCCAACATAGATTTAGCAATTTGCTGGATATGCGTACCCGAACCGACCCCTAAGAAAAAAAGCGGCTTTGGCAAATCCAAATCCTTAAAAAAAACATCGTTCATCAAACTGTCATAATGCTGGCCCGTATGAAGAAGAATCGACTCGAAAATACCACCGTCAGAATTCATCGCCCGTATAAGCGGGCTTGCTTTCATAAAATTAGGTCGCGCGCCCACAATAATCACGGCTTTAAATTTTTTCTTTGATTTTTTCTTTATTGCCATAATAAATTTATCTAAACTTGATTTTATATATTTCCACAATCGGACCAAACCTCTTTGATTTAAACAATGCCTGAAGCGGATAAGTCATATTATGAACATTACCGAAATCACCCTTATCATAATACTCATCGTCAAAAGGACTAAATCTAACAATTAACAGCTTATCCGCGAATGTATTTTCAATCAAGTCACCTGAATTCGTCCCCCAACTTGTCTTTATAAAATATTCAAATTTATTGTCCTTGAATAAATCTGGATACGCCGCTCTTGGGTCAACACTCCGCATATCCCAGGCGAAATATTTCGGACGCGGATAAACAGCATCATCCGATGCTAATAAAAATTTTTGCCGAGTATTTAATTTATCAGGAACTGTTTTTTGAATTAATTCCAAAACTTCCCGATTTTGATTTATAACTTCGTTGGTTTGAGAAAATTCTAAAATTTTAGAATTCTCCGGTAAATTATTATAAATCCAACTTATGGCTTGCGTCCTGGTATCCAGTCGGGTTATTTTTGCGTCAAAAATAACAGAAAACAAAATTGATGGCGCGGCCGCGATCACAACGAACAACATCAAAAATTCTCTGGAATTTTTAAAAAATGCTTCATTAAATCTGTTTACCGCGTAAGCCGAAATTACCGTAAAATAAATTGAAAATGGGACAAGCGTGCGCGCCACCCACCCAAAACCAAAAAACGGACCGATAAACAAATAATAAATAACGGGAAATGACACTAAAAATAAACATTTCTTGCGATCCGCTCGCCACAAAAGAAAAACTCCGACTAAAAATAGCAAAAAATAAACCGGCGCGTAATTAAACAAGGTTATAAAGGTATCAAAAAATCTATGAACAAAAGAAATTGGCCCCCCTTCAGCCTCTATTGATTTACCGATAATTTTTTGCGCCAACCCGCTATCGCTTAAAATTTTAAATCGGTAAAATAATGCCCCTAGTCCTCTTGGACTCATCAATAAAATTATTACCGTGCCTAACGCTATTAAAACTATAGAAGTCCATAATTTTTTATTTTTCCAGAAAAATCTGGCGACAAAAGACGGCACAAAAGTAATGATACCGGGCAATAAATTGGCAATGGCTAATAAAGAAGCGCCTGCGGATAAAAGATAATTTTTAAATCTGTCTTGCTTGAATAATTTAACGCTTGCCCACAAAGCCAATGCGATAAAAAACGGCATATAGCCCCAAACCCTGCCCGTATGCTGGGTAAAAACAAGCAGAAAATCAAAAGCGCCAAAAAAAGCGGCGATAAGACCGACTCGCTTATTAAATAAATCTCGACCAATAAAATAAAGCAGCCATACGGTCAAAACGCCGCTTATTACCGAAAGAAAACGCACGACCACAAGTAAATCAGTTGAGTGAATTATATAGAAATCCCTCATAGCGACAATACCGCTAAACCGTCCGGTAATCAGCTGCCAAAGCAAAAAAACGCCTATGCCAAAAGTTGAAATATAAGCGCTTAGCGGCTGATGATAAAAAATATCCGGAAAATTAGGAATAAAAGATTTGGTATCCAGCATCTTTAACGATACCGCCACCTGCAAATACTCGTCGCCTATAAATTCCTGCGGTAAACCATAACTGATGCCGATAAATCTGATAAAAAAAGCCGCCACCAAAATTAGAAGCAATGATGCTAAAATCTTATGGCGCAATATTAACGCTAAAACTTGTTTGAACAAACTCATAATGATAATATAAACTCGTTAATTAATTATACTCTAACTCTATGGTAAAAATCATACACGAACGGTCTAAATGCGTTGGATGCGGCGCCTGCGAGTCAGTCTGCCCGGAAATGTTTGAAATGACAGAAGACGGTAAGGCCACACTTAAAAATTCCAAAAAAAACGGTGAGGTTTTTGAATTAAAAACCAAAGAAACCGATTGCCTTAAAAATGCCGCCGATGTTTGTCCTGTTAAAATCATTAGAATAGAAAAATAGATATTTCAAATAGTTGCGCTTACACCGAATTAATAAAATGCTTCGGTTTTAATACGGCTTTCCTCCACGCCGGCTTTTTTAAGACTTTGCCACAAATCATTCACAAATTGAATGGGGCCGCATATAAAATAATGCTTGCTGTTTAAATTTTTCAGGTATTTTTTAATCATTTTTACGTTCACCCGTTCAAATTCATCGGCGAAATTATTTTTATCGCGGGTTAAAATAAAAATTATTTTTAACCGGGGTAATTTTTTATCTAAATTAATTAATTCTTTCAAAAAAACAATGTCCGCCTTTGTTCTATTGCTGTAAAAAAGAGTAATTTTTTTATTGGCGGCATCTTTACCGGTAAAACTTTTTATGACGTCGTAAAACGGAGTGATTCCTATGCCGCCGGCTAAAAACACAATATCATTCATTGTATCTGCCGGATAAAAATTGCCGAAAGGACCCGTAATTTTAACGCTTTCGCCTGTCTTGAGACTACACAAAGCACTTGAAAAATCGCCGAGCCTTTTAACCGAAATTGATAAAAATTCTTCTTCCAGAAGACTTGTAATAGTATAAGCCTTGCCCTGCGCGCTGGCGTCTCTACCTAAAAGATAAATAATCACGAATTGGCCGGGTTTAAAAATTAAAGATTTACCGCTTAACGGGTAAAATTTTAAAGTGACAACATCAGCCGCCTCTTTAATTTTATTTTTAAGCTTAAAAATATTATTTTCTTTATTGGGCAACTCCATGATTTTTAAAATAATCGCTAACCGCCTCCGCCAGCGCCAAATGGCCCAAAACAGAACAATGGAATTTCCTATCAGGCAACCCGCCGAGCCGCTCTAAAATCTGCTGTGGTTTTAAATCATTAGCTTCTTTTAAATCCATGCCGCCATTTTCCGTAACCATCACCGACATCATTGACGTAGAAGCGATAGCTGAAGCGCACCCAAAAGTCTGCCACCTACACTCTTTTATTTTTCGGGTATTTCCATCAACCTTAATCCACACCTTAAGCATATCGCCGCAAATCGGACTTCCGCTAATCCCGTAGCCATCCGCCTCATAACCGCTTCCACTCATTATAAAATTTCGCGGGTGGAAAAAATGATCTTTAACGATATTGCTATAAAGCCAATCATCTTGTTTATACTTATCGTATAAATCAATATTTTTTTCTTTTTTTAATTTTTTATTTTTTAAAAATTTCATAATTT
>VMGU01000039.1 GCA_007376745.1 Parcubacteria group bacterium Athens0714_26 | reverse complement strand
GGGCCCCCAATTTTGAAAAATTGAAATATAAGAAATACAGCTGTCTTTTAAAATCATATTATACCGCTCCTGAAACCCCTTAAGAACTTGGGTGGCTTCAATCAGAGGAAGGTCGGAAAAATTTTTATGGTGGTCGCGCGTTATCGCCAAATCCTGATAACCCAAAGCCTCGGTTGTAGTATAAGGCCCATTTTTAAAAACAGGCGCGCAAGTATTAACGGGGCGCGAAAGCGCGGGATATTTATTGCCCAGAATTTGGATTTTCCAATCATTTTTACCCGCCCCTTTCGGATAAACAAAAATCGGTTCAGGATTACCATTTTTCTGGGGGTCCTCAAACGGGCATCCTGATTTAGCAGATACCTTTCTCTTTTTAAAAATTTTAGCGAATTGGCGAGGCCTGTCTTTTCTGTTAGTTGACACTATTATCCAATCGCCTGAAACCAAATCCTGCCTTAATTCAGAGCTCATAAATTTAATTATACTAATAATTTATTACTGTTGACCAGAGAGTATCCTATTATTGGCATACCATTCCATTACGTCCTTCGCTATCGGAACAGCATTTAAACTGCCTTCTTTGGCATTTTCTATTAAAACCAAAACGGCGATTTGAGGGTCATCAGCCGGTTCATAACCCACAAAAAACGCGTTTGTTTTTGTATTATTGGCAATCTGCGAGCTTCCGGTTTTAGCGGCAGCTTTTACCGATAAAGAAACAAGCTGATAAGCCGTCCCATAAGACTTGGAAACCGCGTCTTCCATTCCTATCTTCACCTCCTTAATTTCATTTGCCAAATTTGTATAATCAATTGAAATTTTAGGCGCGTCCGCTTTATTTAAATGCGGTTTGTAAAAATTGCCGCCGTCGGCTATTGAAGCGATTAAACCGATTAATTGTATCGGTGTTACCATAAGATCCCCTTGCCCTATACTGACATTATAAGTATCTCCGATTCTCCAAATATCGCCTTTTCTTTGTTCTTTTTCGGCCGGATCCGGCAAAAAACCTTCTTTTTCTCCAAACAAATCAATACCGGTTTTTTTACCCAGGCCAAATTTCTGCCAATATTCTTTTAATTTTCCAATCCCCAATCCCTTAATATCTCCAAATCCCCCGGTCACTGTATAAAAATAAACATTGCTTGATCTGGCTAACGCTGAATGAATATCAACCCATCCCTGCGGCCTCCAGTCAAGAAAACGACTTGGATGGCTTGGGTCATAAGGATTAGGCACATCAAGATATCCGGGTGAATAAATTTGTTTCTGCGGATCTATTACGCCCTCTTTTAAAACCGCCATGCCCACCAGCGGCTTTATTGTTGAACCGGGAGTATAGACCCCAGAAACCGCGCGGTTAAACATCGGGTTATCCGGCGAATTCAGAAGCGATAATTTTTTATCGTTATTACCGCTACCCGAAAAAATATTATTGTCAAAAGTCGGCAAGCTGAATAAAGATAAAATTTCTCCATTTTTAGGATTTATGGCAATTCCCACTCCGGATTTTCTGCCGAGCTGATTTAAGGCCTGCTTAAAACGGTTATAAAAATAAGTCTGAAATTCCGCGTCAATGGTAGTTTCCAAATTATTCCCTTCTTTGGAAGACTGCAAGATTTTTTTATCTATCTCATTACCTTTTGCGTCCCGGTAAACCACGGTTTTGCCGTCAACCCCTTTTAAATAATCGTTATAAAATGCCTCCAGGCCTGTTTTTCCGGCAATTTCATTGTTGTTTTCAGAGGTCGTATATCCGATTACGGATGAAAAAATTTCGCCGGGATAATAACGCTTATAATCGCTGATTATTTCCATACCTTCAATATTTAACGCTTTTAACTGGATAATTTTTGAGGAATCAATGTTTCTCGCCAAAACCAACGAAGAACCGTTTTCTAAATTAAAATTTTTTAATTGGTTTTTGATATTCTCTTCGGAGATTTCCAAAATCGCGCTTAGAGTTTTTATTTCATTACCGCTTGAATCGCTTAACAATTCAGCTGGTTTGACGGATACGCTGAAAGTGGGCAAATTTTCAGCCAAAACCTTTCCGTTTCGGTCATAAATAAGCCCCCTGGGCGCCAAATCATATATTTCCTTGCCCACATTGGCGCTGGCGCGGGCCGCATAAAAATCTCCTTTAAACGAAGCTAAAAAATAAACTCGCGAGAAAACAGCTAATCCGGAAAATACAATCAAAAATAGCATTAAAATAAAAGCGCGGCGTGACAAAGGAAGCTCTAAAGACCCCAAATTATTATTGGATGACCAGCTGTCAAAAATTGACTCCTCTAAGAAAAAATCTTCATTGCGGCTTTGTTTTTTCATAAATAAAATTTGCCGATAAGTATATCGCTAACCCAATAAAATTATTATAAACCAATTCTAAAATAAAAATTAACGGATTTAAAATTATAAAATTAAAATTAATTAATAAGTAAAACAACGTGGTCAAAAAAGTTATCAGCAACAAAATATGGATAAACGATTTGTGAAGCAAATATTTTTTAAATATATAAGCCGCCGCGAGCAAAATAAATAAAACCAAGCTTTCTTTTTCAAATGCCGAAACAAATTTAAGCGCCGCGATTCCGCCCAAAGATATCACTAAGTATTCCCAAAAATTATCGGTAAAAAACAAAAACACTGCAACCATCACCAAAACTAAATTTGGTTTAACTCCATAAAAATTTATTAAATCGGTGCTCTGGATTAGCGCCGCCGCCAGCACCAATAAAATGCTGATTAAAAAATTAAAGCTCTTGCCCATAAAATTATTTATTGGATAAAACTTTATAATTGGTAATCACCAAAACTTCACCTATGACATTCGGATTATAAGCCGTGCCTAAACTGACGTTTTTAAAAAAATCTTTCGCGTTATCAGTTAATATTTTATCAACACTGCCGATTTTCATCCCATATGGAAAACCTAAACCGGCGTTATAAACATAATCGCCGCTTTTAATATCGCTATTTTTACTTATCATAGTTATCATTGGCGTATTCCCGCCCGCCAGCAACGCGTCAATTGGAGACGCGCCAATTTTTACGGCGGTTTTAAAATTAACGTCAAAAATAGATCTGACCACGCTGTATTTAGGATAAACCTCAATAACCTGACCGATTAAAACATCTATCGCCGCGGCTACGGGCATAAACACCGAAATCCCGTCATCGCTCCCTAAATTAATCGTAAAAAGGTCGTGGTGATTAAAAGGATAAGTTGAATAAATTTTTGCCGGCTTATAATCGAGCCCTGATTTTTTAAAAGGCTCTCCGCCAGAAATCTGAAAAGATAAAATTTTTGCTTTTAAACTCTCGTTTTCAAGCAATAATTGTTGGGATTTATTTTCACTTGCCCTGCCTAATGATAAAAAATCGATCGCCGCGTCCTTTAATTTAATAAAATAACCGCCCCCAAAAAGTGAAGCCACGACTGCCAAAATAATAATTAACTCGACAACATACTTCATTATATTTTTATCTCTTTTGGCCTTAACGGATTATTAACCAATTTTGAATATTTTTTAAAATTTTCCGCGACAGCCCCCGTCCCTCTGACCACGCAAGTTAAAGGATCGTCCACCACGGTCGTCATAACCATAAGCTCCCTCGCCATTAATTTATCAATACCCCTTAAGAGACTCCCTCCTCCGCACAAAAAAATACCTCTTTTTAAAATATCGCCCACGAGCTCCGGAGGAGTCAATTCAATAACTTCTCTTATAGAATCAATTATTGATTTAAGGGAACGCGAAATTGCCGCGCGAATATGGGTGTCTTTAATGCAAATTTCTTTCGGCAAGCCTGTTGCCATATCTCTTCCTCTAATCATTAAATCGGCTTTCTGGTCTAATGGCAAAGCCGAACCAATTATAGTTTTTAATTCTTCGGCCGTAGGCTCCCCGATTGCCAAACGGAATTCTTCACGGATGAACCTAATAATATCATCGCTAAGCTTATCGCCGGCAATCTTAATACTTTTTGCCGTAACAATACCCCCCATAGAAATAATAGCTATCTCCGTTGTGCCTCCGCCAATATCAATTATCATACTGGAAGTAGGCTCATCAATCGGCATTCTAGCTCCAATAGCGGCCGCCAGAGGCTCTTCAATAATATATGCCTTGTTGACGCCGGCGCCTATAAGAGCGTCTTCAACAGACTTTCTTTCAACCTCGGTTAAATTACTCGGTACCCCTATCACTGCTCTATTATAGTTAAAAAACGGGAGCTTTGAGGTAGAAATTTTTTTAAAAAAGTAACGGAGCATTTCTTGCGTCATCTCAAAATCAGAAATAACTCCGTTAATAAGCGGGCGGATGACTGATATGTGCGACGGCGTCCTGCCGATCATTTTTTTAGCTTCATCGCCCACCGCTAAAATCTGACCGGTTTTGCTATTGATGGCAGTAACCGACGGCTCGGAAACAACAATGCCTCTGCCGGCAAGATACACCAATGAATTCGCCGTTCCCAAATCCACTCCTATATTTTTTGAAAAATAATTTAATAACTTCATATTAGGATAGATTCATAATGTAGTATTATTTTACTATTTCTTTATCTGATATAGATTAAAACTATTCATTGATTTTGTAAATTTTCTTCTCTCCGTTTGGCAGCTCGTATTGAAGTTCGGTGTCGGAGAGCCATTTGGATTTGAAGTAATAGAGCGGCTCTGTGGTTGAGGCGACAAATTGACGCTTTTTGGTGAAAAGATTTTCAATATAGAGCTCGGTACCGATGTCTTGAGCACGGCGCCTTGCCCGTTCTTCTTGGTCAAGTTCGGACACCCCAAACCAAACATTGCCGGGATGGACGGTGATATAACCATTCTCCAGGTTCAGAGCGTCACCTCCTAAGACATCTTTTGGGGCTGGTAACAAATCAACACTCCAATCTTGAGAATCTATACGAATGAAACCCAATGTATTTGCACCATAAGCCAAATCTAACCAAAAATATTTTCCGCTACGAGACCAGTCTTTAAAACCAATATCGCCCACAATATCTGGGTTACGCTTTTCTATCTCTTGAATGGGAAAAGTAAATACATCTTTTAGGGTTTGAAGGTCTTTAATAACGATTGCATAATTGTCTTTACCTAAATAACCACGAATTAGAGAAATGTATTTCTCGTTCAGTGGAATACGGAAATCTGTGCTGTAGTAATCAATAAATTCTTTTGGTTTTTCTGCTAAAAGAATCAACATTTTTTTTGTCCAGCATAATCGTATTTCCATAGCTCCTCTCGATAGCCAACTTCTTGTATGGTCTTCTGGGGATTGTAATTAAACTCTTGGATGAAATAAACACCACATTTATGTATTTCTATGGGGTATCCGGAATCTCGAACATTTTCAATCTGAAAACTCTTGATTACTTTTCCAGTACTTTTATTTTTCACAAAAATCGTCGGCGAACTTTCTTTTGGTTGAGTGATTGCCGGATTTAAACTGATGCGATCGTAATCTACCATTTCATTTTCTTCTAAGCACTCTTTGTGAGGAGATTCTTTTCGTGTAACTTGATTTTGATTCTTGTCTTGCCGACTATCTGATTTTTTTGAAAAAACAAAATAAATCCCGCTTGCCACAGTGGCAAATAAAGCAATAAAAAGAACACTTAAAATTAAAATCTTTTTGTTAATCATTTTAATACTCAAATCCCAATACCCCTAACTTGGTGGTTAACTTAATAATTACGAGCCCGAGCAGTGTTTGTTTTGTTTCTTTCTCGCCGTTCTTTTTAACTTTTATTTCTGTTTCATTCTTTTCGCGCTTGTACTTCGCTTTCATTTCAAACACATCTTTTACCTCTATTTTTTGTTCAAGTTGTTTGATTTCTCCGCTGTTTTTATCCACCGACCATTCGTATTTCAATTCTGTTTTAGGCAACTCAATGGCTAGATTATTATTGTACTGAACAGATTTTAATTCAGCTTTGATTTCTTTCCCTTCCTGGTTCAATTTTCCAAAGAAAAGCTTTGTTATATTTCCGGCTTCATCTTTTATCTGATGAGTTATTTGCTTTTTATTCTCCGCAATAATGGAAACTTCGGGGTTAATGGTTGTATTGTCTGTTCCTTTGATAGTTAATTTTTGAGTGTTGGAATCAAAGTAAATTTCAGCTTCAGGCGGAATTTCATCAAAGAGTTCAATAGTGGTACTTGAAACATTAGTTGAATCAAAAGAAAGATTATATTGAGCAGTAATTAAACTCTGTTTAATTCCTGTTGTTTGCATAAAATTATTTTATAAACTTAAATGTGGCGAGAATTTGGTTGAAAATATCTTCATATTCTTGCCTTGTCCCAAGAATCAACTGATATTGACCGCAATCACTGCAAATTGCTCTTTATATTTGTATTTTTTCCCATCGATCCCTCCGACTCTTATTTCTTGAGCGACACTTTTCAAATCAGCGAATTGCCGTTCTATAAAGTCTGGAGTTACAACATTAACGAGAAAAGCCGAATTGAAAGGATTATAATCTTTTGCTGACGTATCCCCTTGTAAATTAAATTTGCTAAACGGACTATGAAATGAATTTTCTTCAAGTTCCCATTCCTTTGGGTATTGGAACTCGAAACCAAATTCTGTATTACGATAAATTTTAGTTTCTGATATATTGACAATCTGTGCTGATGGAATGGAAGAGATGGTGGACGAGATAGGCGATTGAGTCAAATTTTGCATTAGTGTTATTTGATTAAATTTTTTATTAAACATCCAGCCTGCAATCAAGACAAAAATACCAACTGCAATAAGTGTGATAATTAGCACCTTTTTGTTTATAACATTCATAAATATTGTTTTATGGCACGATACGAATAGAATCCGAACCTTTAATTATGGTTCCATCAATCAACTTCCCTTCTAAATTTGCTTTAGTATCAGTTGGCGTCAACTGCAAGTCCTTGATAATGACGTGAGCAACGATATCGATGAATGAGTCACTGTTAACATCTTCGTAACTAACCATCGGCTGGCCGTTATTTTTTAATTTTACAGAAGCACTTACAAATTTAATAGATCGAGGATCTATTTGCCTAACATCGAATGTCGCAGAACCTAAAATAGCCACGGGCACGACCCCATTAGAACCTAAATTTATACTATTGGGATAACTGCCAGGTTTGATGTCTATAGCTACTGGAATAAACGAGTTTATAGTGCCAGTGGTTGATACAGCAACACCATAACCTTGGTTGGGTATCTGGTTTAAAGGAACGCCTTGAGCTAATATCATTGTTTGCTCGCCTGCTTTGAAATCCAAAGTATAAGTTTCTGTAGGCAAAGCTCCTGCCGCA
>VMGU01000038.1 GCA_007376745.1 Parcubacteria group bacterium Athens0714_26 | reverse complement strand
GCTCACCCTCCACTAATATTTCAGGATTAACCGATCTAACATACTCCACAACTTCCTTGGTCGCTTTAATATTTTCCTCAAACGGCAGCTTGCCGCCATCAAACAAAATCGCGTCGTAACCCGCGGCTACGGCCGCTTTTACTTTTTCTAAAGAATGGATATGGTCTGCGTTTAAAAAAACAGGAAACTCGTCGCCACCCGAGAAATATTCCTCGCGCAAACTTCTGACAAACGCCACTATTTGTTTTCTTCCTAAAAAATCCGCCTCTCCTTCAGAAGTTCCTATTATAACGGGCAAACTCCCGCCAAAGGCGGGTCCGCCTCTGACGGATAATTCTTTGGCAACTTCAAAAATCGCTTTTGCAGCCGCCCAGTCGGAAATATTAAAATGCCCTATCGCTATTTTTTTTACTTCAGCCTCTTTTATAAAATCTCTTAATTTTTTCATAATTTAAAATTTAATTATCCCATTATTAAAATTATCTGATAACAATCTTTCCATTTCCTTTTCCCCGCCGGCGTATTCAGAAAAAATTTTAGTCCACATAGCTTCTCTTTGATGATAATTAAAACTTTTTTCCTTCCCCTTCATAAATGAAACCAGTGACATAGCGTTATCCTCCAAATCAAAGCTTACCACGTCTTCTGCGCCGTCATGAAAAATGCCTCCAACCCAGCTTAAATCATTCCACAATCCCAAATCCATTTTTGCGTCTTGGTAATCAAAAAGCGCCAAATCCCTTTCCCCTTTCAGCCAATGAAGCGATTCTGGATTGACTCGCGGTAAAAAAAGCCGCGGGTCTTGAGGGTTTTCTTTTGCCAGATACCGCTGGACAATCAACCACTCGCCGTCTTCAACTTTATAAATATTTTTAACATCGCCGCGAAGAAGCATTTTAAAATTCTCTACGAAATTCTGTCCGAAGGAATATTTTTTAAAAAGCCCGGAATAAAAATCTATTTCGTGCGAATAATGAAGGAGTAACGCGAAATCTCTTAAAAATTTTCCCGGGATATTTTCTTTGATGGGATTAATAAAAATTACCCCCACCTCCCGCCAGACGGGGCTAAGAACTTTAATTTCTATTTCTCTTTCTTCAAAATCGCTGGCGGTAAAATTACTGTAAGCCGCCTCAAAAGTCTGGTGCATCCATTCGTCCGATTCCATAAAACGCAAAGCTGAAAAAATTTCCGCGACATCGTAATTTTGAAGCACTTCGGCAATACTGTTAACTTTTAAATATTTTAGTAAATTTTCCGACGGCCGTTTATTTAAAATTTCCCGGGCGCGGTCTTTCTTTAAAAAAAATCCCTTTGTGGTTTTAACTATTTTCTTCGCCAAAACCGCGGCTTTTTCAAACTCGTCTCTGCCCGGCACGCTCTGTAAAAATTCAAGCAACTGCTTTTCATCAGCGAAAAGTTTTTGCCTCAAAATACTTAAAATGTGGCTCGTGGAACGGTTTGTCGAATCGAGACTGGCAAGGGTGGCGCAAATAACCGCTTCATTTTCCGCGGCAATTTTATCAAGCACTCCGCTTTTGCCGGTCTTTTCCGCCATAACCTTATCCATTCTTTCAAGCATCATCGCGTCAACGCCTAAAATTTTACCTAAATAATCAGTGGCGTTAATCATAAAGATTGAATTTTTATGTTCAAATTTTTAAATCTCGGCGAGGATTCAAACTCTTCTTTAGTTAAAATCCCTTCGGTGGCTCCAATTTTTTCTACTACCGCGGTGGCGTTAGCCGTCGCCAGCCGGATGGCATATTCCACCGCCTTTGGCGGCAAATTTCTAATTTCTAATTTCAAATTTCTAATTTGTTGAATAAGCCCGGCCACAAATCCGCTGCCGAAAGCGTCACCCGCGCCAGTCCGGTCAGCCAGCTTTTCTTCCTTGAATATGCCGGCTTTATAAATATATTTGCCATCGGAAACAGTTACTCCTTTAGGCCCGTTGGTTACAGCCACAATGCCGGGCATCAACGCGTCTAATTTTTTAAAAACTTCTTTTTCTTTATAAAAAGGTATTTTGACAAGTTCCGCTGCTTCACCCTGGTTTAAAACCAAAAATGCCAAATCCTTTAAAGAATCCATAATTTCCTTGCGTCGGTTTTGAATATGATAACCGCTTGGATTAAAAGCGACTTTAATATTATTTTGTTTGGCAAATTCTATTAATGGCTTAAACAACTCTATTGACTGGCCGGCTAAAGACAAATACCACCAATTACTTTTAAGGCTTTCCCAGCCTATATCGTTTTTACACAAAGTATTTGATGCTCCGTGATAGCCCAAAATTGTCCGCTCGCCGTTTTTTAACAACAAAACGGAATAAGCCGTCGGCTCATCTTTGGAGATAGCAAAATTAGGAACAACATTGTCTTTTGCTAATTTCTCTATCAATTCCCTGCCCGCCAAATCATCGCCGATTTTACCAAAACAGCCGGTCTTAAATCCCTGCCTGCTAAAAGTCACACTGGCATTTACCGCGTTGCCCCCGATGGTGCTAAACACCTTGTTTACTTCAAGTTTTTCACCTAAGGGAAAAACAATGGCTTTTTTTAGGGGTGTTTTAGACCACTTTATAATTTTATAATCCAGTTCCAAAAAATTATCCCTTGTTGCCGAGCCGATAGTTATTATATCCATAAATTAATTAATAATTAGTTAATAATAAACCGTATTCGTGGCATTCGCATAAATTTGTAGTTTCGCATTATATTATCTTTTCCTTTTAATCACGCGCTTCACCGCATCTTTTATCGCCACGACATCCATCCCGTATTTCTCAATTAATTCCTTTGGAGCGCCTGATTCCCCAAAAACATCCTGCATTCCTATAAACTCAATCGGCGCCGGATAATTTTTTGCCAGCGTCTCGGCAATAGCCCCTCCCAGTCCTCCCGCTACCTGATGCTCTTCAACCGTCACCACGGCCCCGCATTTTTTCACCAATTCAATAATTTTTTTATCATCAAGCGGTTTTATTGTATGGCAATTTAAAACAATAGTTCCGACGCCCTCCTCTTCCAAATCTTTAGCCGCGAGAAGCGCGTTATAAATGAGCGGCCCGCATCCGATAATTAAAACTTGCGGCTTTTTACCTGAATAAAAAATTTCCGCTTTGCCCGGGATAAAAGGCGTTTCTTCAGTGGTTAAAACCGGGCTTTTTTCTCTCGCGAATCTTAAATAAATAGGCCCCCAAATTTTTGCGGCCGCCATAGTGGCTTTTTTAGCCTCAATAGCATCACAGGGAACAAAAACTTTCATATTAGGCATTGCCCGCATTATGGCTATATCTTCTGTCGCCTGATGTGTTGCGCCGTCCGGACCCACGGAAATTCCCGTATGCGCTCCGGCAATTTTCACATTGGAATCGTTGTAGGCGATAGTTGTCCTGATTTGCTCAAGATTGCGGCCCGGAGAAAAAATCGCGTAAGAAGAAATAAACGGTATTTTATTATTCACCCCGAGACCGGCGGCAATGGTGGCTAAATTTTGTTCGGCTACGCCAACTTCAAAAAACCTCTCCGGAAATTTCTTGGCAAAACCCTCCGACCGGGTTGACTCGGTTAAATCTGCGCACAAAACCACAACATTATTATCCTTTTCACCCGCCGCAACCAAACCCTCGCCGTATCCATCGCGAGTCGGCTTTTGCTCTACATCTTTATCAAAAAGTTTTTGATTTAATTTTGCTTCTAAATTAATCATTTTTCTTAAAATAAATTGCTAATAAAATAAAAGTAATTGCTAAAATGTAGCTCTCTAAAGAATTCATTTTAGTTATAAAAAGATTCTGAAAAGTTCTCTCTTCAAGAGATAACAAATTAACTTGAAAATGTGATACCCAAAATCCACCAACAACTAAAAACCCTGCAATAATTATTAAACTTTTTGATATTTTACTCATTTTATTTTTATAGTTTTATTCGCATTATTTTGAATAATATTAGCGTTATTCGCGATTACTACTCGTGCTCGCTTTTAATTTTACCCTGCAAAGTTCTTAATTCTTTTAATGCAATTCTGGCCTCATCTTTTGTCGGCGGCTTGCCATGCCACAAATAATCTTTCTCCATAAAACTGACTCCCTTGCCGGGAATAGTATGAGCGATGATAACGGTTGGTTTTTCATAAATCGCTTTTGCCTCATTGACCGCCGCCACAAACTCTTCCATATCATGACCGTTAACTTCTATCACATGCCATTTAAAAGCTTCATATTTTTCTCTAAGCGGCTCAAGAGGCATCACGTCCTCGGTAAATCCGTCAATCTGAATATTATTCCTGTCAACAATAACCGTTAGATTATTTAATTTGGTTCCCTTATTGCCGGCAAACATTATCGCCTCCCATGTATTCCCCTCCTGATGCTCACCGTCCGAAGTCAGGCAATAAACGCGGTATTTTTTATTATCTAATTTGGCAGCTAATGCAAAACCAATGGCCTGCGAAAGGCCGCTCCCCAGCGGCCCAGACGTAGTTTCAATTCCAGGCAAACTGCCGCGATGCGGATGCCCCTGCAATCTTGAACTGATTTTTCTAAGCGTCATTAATTCCTCAATGGAAAAATAACCCGAGTTGGCAAGAGCCGCGTAAAGCGCCGGGCAAATATGGCCGTTGGATAAAATTACCCTGTCGCGCTCGGGCCACGCAGGGTTTTTAGGATTATGATTTAAAATATGAAAATACAAAGCGGCAAAAATATCCGCCATCCCGAGCGGCCCGGCGGAATGCCCTGACCCCGCTTCCACAAGCATCTCAATAATATCCCGGCGGATAACATTAGCCATTTCCTCAAGAAATTCCAGTTTTTTCTCGTTTAACTCCATAAATTTATTATAACTCAAAAGCCGTAACCGTTGCGTAATATATAATTTCATTTTTATTATACCAAATTTTATAAAAAAAGACCCTTGGCCTCCGCAAGAAAATAAATTTTCTTGGGAGAACCAAGGGTCTAAAGACTCAAGCCTGCCTGCCGGCAGGCAGGAGCCCAAGTATCTAAGAATTGCGAGAGAAAACCAGGTTGCCTCCACACCACCCATCCGAATCCTCAACCGAGAGAGCATTAACGTCCCAGCCATCGCCGTCCCAGTAAACACGCACCGCCCAGAACACCCCTTTGGCGTCGCAGACATAGAAGATGTTTGCATGGCCATCAATCAAGAGTTTTCCAGACTCGCCGTTCGGCTGTTTCTTAAACATCTGCCAAATATTGGCAAGAGTAGTTTCTGTTACACTTCCCAATTCTATCATAATTAGAGCATCCAGAGAGCTTTTCTTGAGCTTACTGATGCAGAGAGTGGTTTTGGCTTGTGCCTCTTCCACCTTGCTCAGAAAGTTGTTCCTAAAATTGTCTCCGATCCACGCGATCTTCACCTCTTTGTTGTCTATGGTGAAGTGTTCGCGAGAAACGAACTTTCCGATGTCCGAAAGATTGACGATGCCGACCCGCTCCAAGAGCGCAAAAGCGGTTGTTTTAGCAACCACCAAGGTGCCGGAGAGAAATTGCTGCACGCCTTCCATTCCGCCGAGCTTGTTCACAATCGCCTCAATTTGGCCGAGATTCAACTCTCCATATTTCATAGCCTAACCTCCTTCGGCTTTTTACCGAATAATTTCCCACTTCCCGTGAGATAAGGGGACTCACTCGTTAGCGAGCC
>VMGU01000037.1:2451-7454 GCA_007376745.1 Parcubacteria group bacterium Athens0714_26 | reverse complement strand
ATGAAAAGACTATAATTTTAAATCATACGCAAATAAACTCACTATAAAATGGAAGAAGAACTTAACAAAAAACAAAAAGAAGCGGTAGCTCACAGCGGCGGGCCGCTTCTTATATCCGCCGGAGCAGGATCGGGTAAAACCAGAACCTTGGTAAACCGACTTTTACATTTATTAAAATCCGGCGTTAAACCAAATGAAATAGTCGCCATAACTTTTACAAACAAAGCCGCCAATGAAATGCGTAACCGCATTTCAGCCTATGGCCAATTGCATGTAGCGAATAGCAATGAAAAGAAATCAGAAAGCCATATGCCATACGCCATAAGCCATGAGCCGTTTATCGGCACTTTTCATTCTTTCGGCGCCAGGATTTTAAAAGCCGAAGCCGGCTATTTCAAAAGAACAAAAGATTTCACCATTTTTGATAACGAAGACTCCTTGAGCTTAATCAAAAAAATATTAAAAGAAAATGATTTACCCAAAGAGCGCTACAATCCTTTGGCGATTTCGAAGAAAATATCAGATATTAAAGATGAAATAATTGACATCGAAGAATTTGAAGAAGAAAATGCCGCCAATAAAATTCCTGACATATTTAACGCCTACGAAAACGCTTTGCAAAAAAATAACGCTTTTGATTTTGACGACTTAATAGAAAAGCCGGTGAGACTTTTTTTGAAAAATCAGGAAAAACTAGAACTGTATCAAAAACGGTTTAATCATATTTTAGTTGATGAATACCAAGACATAAATACTTCACAATATATTTTAATAAAGCTCTTGGCGCAAAAACACAAAAATCTTTTTGTCATCGGCGATGACGCGCAAAGCATTTACTCGTTCAGGGGGTCGGATTTTAGAAACTTTCTAAACTTTGAACGCGACTGGTCTGGCGCCAAAATCATAAAACTTGAAGAAAATTACAGGTCGTCCGCCAACATCATCAGCGCGTCTTCAATGTTAATAAAAAACAACACCATACAAAAACCAAAAAACCTTTGGACCAAAAATCAAAGCGGCGAACTTATGCAAATATCCGCGTACGAAAATGCCGAAGAAGAAGCGTGGGGAATTTATGAAAATATAATTAAATTATTAAAAAACAAAGAACCGCTGGAAGAAATTGCCGTGCTTTACAGGACCAACGCCCAGTCGCGCGCCATTGAACAGGTTTTTATCCAAAATAATCTTCCTTATGAAATTTTCGGCGGGCTAAAATTCTACGCGCGAAAAGAAATCAAGGATTTAATCGCCGGACTACGCTACGCCTTCAACCCCAAAGACTCCGTCAGTCTGGAACGGATGGAAAAAACTTTTTCCAAAACCAAAACAAGAATACTCGCCGAAAACCTACCAAGATTATCAAAAGAATTATCGCTGGTTCAACTTATAAATTTTCTGATAGAAAATACCAATTACATGGAATACTTAAAGAAAAATTTCCATAATTATCAGGACAGACTGGGGAACATCACGGAACTAATCAATTTCGCCGCAACATACGAAAATCCGCTTGAATTTTTAGAAAACGTTTCTCTTATGTCGGCTTCGGACGGCAAGCCCAAAATGCAAAAAAGCGCCGTTAAGCTTATGACCATACATATGGCAAAAGGACTTGAATTCAATAATATTTTTGTCGCTGGCTGCAACGAAAAACTATTGCCGCACGAACAGTCGCTGCTCAAAAAAGAAGAACTGGAAGAAGAAAGAAGACTTATGTATGTGGCCATCACCAGAGCCAGAAAAAGGGTTTTTCTAAGTTTTTACGACTTGCCGTCAAGATTCCTCGGCGAGCTGCCGCCGGAGCTCATAGAATTTAAAAAAGTTACCAGCTACGGAACGGAAAATAAAAACTGGGATGATGAAACTATTTATCTTGAGTAAAATAATGCGAAACTACGAATTTATACGAATGCCACAAATTTAATACAATCAATAATAATGAACGAAGAAAAAATTATACATAAAGATTTGTCATATAAAATAGTTGGGATAGCCTTCAATGTTCAAAAAATACTCGGTCGATACGCCAGAGAGAAACAATACGGGGATTTATTTGAAAAAAATCTAAAAGAAAATAATTTTCAATACAAAAGAGAATTTGTCGTTAGTAAAACTGGCGATGATTTAAATAAAATTGATTTCTTAATAGAAAATAAAATAGTCTTAGAATTAAAAGCGAAGCCCTTTATTGAAAAATCAGACTACTACCAAGTTAAAAGATATTTAAATTTCACAAAGCTTAAACTCGGCATCATAATAAACTTTCGCCAAAAATATTTGCAGCCTAAGCGGATTATAAATTCAGATAGATTCATAAAGGAAGATGGTAATAAAAAATATTCGCAGCATTCGCATACATTCGTAGTTTAGTATTATGTATCAAAAATTAGGACAACATTTTTTAATCAATAAATCGGCGCTGGAAAAAATCGCGGCAGCTTTGGATATTCAACCAAACGACACCATTATTGAAATTGGTCCCGGGCACGGAGAACTCACTTTGCTTTTAGCAAAGAATTTTCAATTTTTAATTTCTAATTTTAAATTAATTGCCATAGAAAAAGATGCTTTATTTACAGAGGAGCTTCAAAATAAATTTACAAATAATAAAAATATTAAGATTATAAACGGGGATGTTTTAAAAAATTTGCCGGCCATAATTAAAAATCCAAAGCTAAAAATTAAAAATTATAAAATTACCGGCAACATACCGTATTATATTACCGGTAAACTTTTAAGGACTTTAAGCGAATTAAAAAATAAACCATCTCTTATAATTTTAACGATACAAAAAGAAGTAGCCGAAAGAATATGCGCCGCCGCGCCAAAAATGAATCTGCTCGCCGCGGCAACGCAATTCTGGTCAGAACCCGAAATACTATTCAATCTCAAACAAGAAGATTTTAATCCGCCGCCAAAAATAGAATCGGCAGTGATAAAATTAACTCCCAGGCGACTGACGGGAGACGGTGAACTATATTACAAATTAATTCACGCGGTTTTTAAACAGCCGCGTAAAACCATTGTGAATAACTTGTGGGAAACTATAAAAATTCCTAAAAACGAGACTCTACAAATATTGAAAAAGCTGGGCATGGAACCGAATGACCGACCGCAAAATCTATCAGTAGGGCAACTGGTAAGGCTTGGTGAATTGATAAAATGGTAACCCATAATCTATTTCTCAAACAAAATGCTCCAAAACTTTAAAATTAAAATCGGTTTATTTAACGAAAAATCCATGACTCCTCATTATCATTCGTCAAACATATGTATTTTTCTATAAACCGATTTAATTTTTTCAAGTTTTTCCGCAATGTTTTCAAAATAGATTGTGGGTTATATAGGAAATAAATTATAAAATAGGGAAAGTTAAAATTTAATCCGCCAAGAGGCGAAAAAGTTAAAATTTGAATTAGGAATTAGTTTCATCAAATTTTATCCACTAAATTGAGTTGCCGCTGGCCTAAAGATATATGATAATAATAGTAGATGCCCGGACACAAATCCGGCATTAATTGGTATCAAAAAAATAGAGAAAAATAAGTAAATTAGATAACTAGTAAATTAGTGAACTAGGGGATTAAAAGGTAAAAAATTCAAAAGTCAAAACTCAATCCGCCGGTTGGCGAACAAGTCCACAAAATTTACCACATTATGAAAAAATTTATAATCGTTACCGCGATTATCGCCGCAGGAATCGCCGGCGCGTATTTTATTATCTTAAATTTTTCGTATCAGCAAACAACAGCTCCCAAAATTTCTTTCAATACCGAGGAACAACCGCAAAACAACGCTCCGGCTAAAGATTTTTCTTTGTCTCCGATAGCTGGCGAGCAGCAACCGGACACAACTACCAACGCATCACAACAACCCGCAGAAAAACAATCAAATAATTTGACAGAGTTGGCGCTTAAACAAATAACCGATTCGTTGGCGCAAAATAATCCCGGAGGATTACAAACTATTGATGACCAACAATGGATTGGCGTGAATGACCCGGACCAGCTCGCCCAAGACATAGCGGCAAATGCCTCGGGTAAATTTAATATCAACGACTTAAAGCCTGTTATTAAAGACAGCGATTTAAATATTTCAAGCGACAACAGTAAAGAAAATTTAACTAATTATTTCTTATCCCTAAATCAAATAATCAGAGACTCTTCAAAATCAATACCGCCTGATATTTTTACCGATACGTCAAAAATATCTCTGACAACCTTTAATCAGTTAGCTAACGCTTACCAGGCAAGCTTTAATCGAATAATTAAATTGGAAACCCCCTCAAGCTTACTATCTATCCATAAAAAAGAATTAGAGCTACTCGGCACCGAAGCCAATATTTATAAAAAAATAGCTAATCAAACAACTGACCCCATGACCGCCATACTGGCATCGCAAAATTTAACCGATGTTAATTCTGAATTCACCAATCTGCAAAAAGACGTCATCAGCTTTATGGAAAAATCAAAAATCACGATTTAATTTATGACGAAACCGATTTTAAAAATTACAAGCACAACCATATTAATAAGCATATTTTCCGCTTCGCTGTTATTTATTGTCCAGATACCAAATGCAAATGCCCAGGCGGCAACCTTCGAAACAAATCCCCTAGTACTCACACCATTAGCGGCGATTGCGGCTTCTACTGCGGCTACCGCGGCTTCTACTGCGGCTACCGCCGCCACCGTGGCCACAAAATCCACAGCAGAAGGAATCCAACTCCTGAAAGAAATAGCTACAAAATTAGCCCAGGAGATTTTTAAAAAAACTATTTTGGATCGCTTGGTTGACGCAACGGTGAGCTGGATTAAAAATGGGGGCAAGGGCTCTATCATTACAGACTGGAATGCGTTTTTTAAAAAAGCCGCGGATGACGCCGTAGGCCTTGTAGCCCAGGATATCGGCCTGGGCATACTCTGCTCACCGTTTAATTTACAGGTTAGGCTTCTGGTTGCCCAGCCTCCGCAATTTAGCCAGCAAATTACTTGCAGCCT
>VMGU01000037.1:0-2433 GCA_007376745.1 Parcubacteria group bacterium Athens0714_26 | reverse complement strand
CAAGCATCGTGGCCAACATCAATGATTTCTATAACGATTTCCGAAATGGAGGCTGGATTGCCTATCAAGAAATGTGGCGGCCGCAAAATAATTTTTATGGCGCCACTCTACTGGCCTTAGATGAAGTTGACAAACAACAAACCGCAGCCCAAAACGCCGCTTATGCCGAAGGCGTTGCCGGAGGAGGATTTCTTTCAATTAAAAAATGTGATTCTAATGGTAAAAACTGCGTCATAGAAACGCCCGGCACGTTTGTCGCCGGCGCCGCGAAAAAATATCTCATAGACACGCCCGCGGATAGATTTATCGGCGCGGACTCCATGGTCGCTTATGCCGCGGCCATCATAGATGCTTTAGTTAATAAATTTATTGAAACCGGCGTAAAAGCATTACAAGGAAAATAGTTATGATAATAAAAAACCGTAAAAAAATATTATTGTTTGTATCCGTCGCGATTTTAATATTTGCCGGATTTTTCCAAACAGCTCACGTTAATGTCAATAGCTGGCTGGTTTTTAAATTTATCCTTTGACCTGAATAATCACATACTGCAAAGCAACGTGGTTAAAATCGGCTGGACAGTGACCAGAGACATCGCCAATTTGGGATTTGTGCTGGCGATTATTTTAATAGCCTTAGCGACAATTATAAGAATGGAAAGCTACGCCATGAAAAAAACTTTATGGAAACTGATTGTGGCCGCGCTTCTTATTAATTTTAGCTTGGTTATAGCTGGATTAATTATTGACTTTGGCGGAATGTTGACAGAATTTTTTATAAATAAAGCCACCAACAACAACCCTGTCCAGCTTGCCGCTTCGTTAGCTAATAGTTTCCAAATACAACAAATTCTCATACCTAAAGATGAAGGTGTTTTACAAGGCATAGTGTCCGGATTAGTTAATAATTTAAGCGGACTAACGACTATGGTTGCTTCATCTTTTTTTGTGGCCATACTCACAATAATATCCGCGATAGCCATGGCCGGCTTAGCCGTAATGTTTTTTGTCAGATATATACATCTGACTATTCTATTAATCCTGATGCCACTCGCGTGGCTGGCATGGATTTTCCCGAACTTTGAAGGGAAGTGGAAAGAATGGTGGAGTACTTTTATGCAATGGGTTTTCTTTGGCCCCATGGCATCATTTGCCATATACCTGGCTATTGCCATTGCAAAAGGCGGGCCAACATCCCAGGCGCTGGGCGGCGCGCAAACTTATGGCGGCGCACTTGATACTCTAGGTTTAACAATTAAAAATTTAGGCGGCATAATCGCCCAGATGGCCGCGGTGATTGGAATTTTAGTGGGCGGGTTAATAGCAGCAAACAAAATGGCGGGCGAAAGCGCCAAGTTTGCCGTGAAAGCCGCGGGCTCCGTAAGAGGGGCTATGACTACGGGCTTACTACTCAAAGGAGCAGAAGGAGTAAGAAGAAGAGCTGCCCAATGGGCAAAAAATGCAGGATATTCTCCTGGTGGCGAAGGTAAAGACGGTGAAACTAAAAAACCCAAAGAAAGCTGGGTCAATATAGCAGCAAATACCTTATCTGGCATACCCGGGTTCCGAGGCGTGGGCGCAAAATTAGCCGGATTCGGAGCAAGCTCCAAAAAAGACGTGGAGGATTATCAAAAGGAATTAGGGGGTCTTACGCCTAAGCAATTAGTACTTAGGGCAAACACAAATCTTCAATCCGATATTCAAAAAGCCGCGATTGCCGCCGAGATAGGCAAGCAAGGACTTACTGAAGGTTTTAAAGACAAAGAACATCCTGAAAACAATATCCCGATAAACGACGAAAAATTAACAGAATTACTAAAGTCTGCCCAAAAAATGGGTTCTACCAAAGAAATCCTTAAAGCTCGCCCGGACTTAGCGGAAAAAATCAGCACAGCCCCAGACGCGATAAGCAAGGCCGTAGGAAAAATAAAAGCCAAAGAAGCGGACGATATATCGGACGAGGCTCTTAAAAATATTAAAGTTGTTGCCTCGCTGTCAACGGCTCATATGCAGACAATTGCCAAAGACGGCACCAGCAAACAAAGAAGCGCCATGATAACCAGCATTAAATCGCTAAAAACAGAAATTAACGGGATAACCGATCCCACAGAAAAAGAAAAACGAGTCAAAGAAACCTCATTTAAAGAGAAGATGAAGTTCATCGGGTCTAACATTGCCATGCAGGCGGCACTGGAACAAGATGGCGACCAGGATTTATTAAAGCTGGCTAATGAAGCGTCTGTATACGAACAATTAAAAAAATCCAGTAGTATCAAAGACGATATTAATAGAGATATAAAAATGGCTAAAGATGTAGCAGAATTAAAATTAAAAGAAGCAGAAGCAGAAAGACTAAAACAACAAAACCAAAATAAATAATCTAACAAATGACAGAAACCAAACAAAATTTATCTCCGGCCGCTTTTGAATCGCT
>VMGU01000036.1 GCA_007376745.1 Parcubacteria group bacterium Athens0714_26 | reverse complement strand
TAAAAAATAAAAGAAAATTTTTAATTAATTTTTTCATGTGTTTATGATTAATTCTTGTCTTAATTATAAGACAAAAATCACAAATTAGCAATTATAAAAATGCCCGCGTAACGGGCATTTTTATTGGCGTATTTTGATTATTTAGTCTTTTTTACAGTCTTGGCTTTCTTTTCTTTCTTCTCCTCACCGACTTCAGCTGATTCAGTCTTTTTAGCCTTAGCTGGCTTCTCCTTAGCTGTCTCAGTCTTAACCGCTTCGGTCTCCTCAGCTTTAGCTTCATCGGCTACCTCAGCTGACTTGGCCTTAGCAGACTTAGTAGTCTTATCACCGGCTAATTTCAAACCGAGACGATGCTCACTCGGAGAAATGCTGACCACTTCAAAATCCTTAACTTCATTAGGCTGGAATAAATCAGTAATTTTTTCCGCCGCCCCAAAATTAAGTTGGCTGACATGAGCTAAACCATGGATTTCATCATCAAGCTTAACAAATAATCCGAAGGGATTAACCTTTAAAATAATACCGGAAACAACCTGGCCAATCTTATATTTAGCGCTGGCTTCAAGCCAAGGATCTTTTAATAATTTCTTAGCGCTTAAGAAAACTTTAGTGCCATCAATAGAAATTATTTCCGCTTTGATCTTATCGCCGACCTTATACATCTCGCTTGGAGAATCAATTCTCTGCCAAGCTAATTCCGAAATATGGATTAAACCTTCAATATTTTCACCGAAAGAAACGAAGACGCCAAAGTTAGTAATCGCGGTAATGCGGCCATCAACTGGCATACCAATAGTATATTTATCTAAGGCTGGCTTCTGTCTCTTATTCCAAACATCCTTTTCACTGAAAATAATCTTATTATCTTCCTCACTCAAAGTAATAATGGTTACTTCAAATTCCGAACCGACAAAAGATTTTAATTTTTCTAAAATTTTACTCTTATCACCGCCAGAAATACGAGGATAGTTGTCTGGGGCTAACTGAGAAACTGGCAAGAAGCCATCAATCTGGCAATAACGGCTGAGTAAACCGCCCTTATTAGCATCAACAATTTTAACTTTAACCGTGCTCTTATCTTTAAGAGCCTGGCGTAATTTGTTCCAAGCTTTTTCCTGACCAACTAAACGGAAAGATAATTCTAATTCTCCGTTTTCGTTCTCAGCACTGATAACCGCGGCTTCTATTTCATCGCCCGGCTTTAAATTAGCAAACTCTTCAACTTCATTATAAAGTTCTGGACCCCTGATAATTCCCATCAAAATACCGTCTACGTCTAGTTTAACTTCCGACTTAGAGGCGGCCACTACTCGGCCTTTAACAATATCGCCGACTTGTGGGATTTTAATATTGTCCTGTTCTAAGAGCTTAGCAAATTCACCGCTGAGCTCCTGGTTTTTGTCTTCCATATATATTTAGGCTGCCAATTTTATTGTAAAAAATAAAAAAAGCTTCCTTAACCCGATTTTTTTAGATCGAGTCCCTCGGCCACCTTTAGCAATCTTGAGTAGAAAGCTATAAAATCCGCGGGTTTTTATTAAAAGTGATTATTAAATTAGTGATTATAGTATAGGAAATGACCGCTAATTTGTCAATAAGAGCAAATAAAAGAGGGTTCCGAAAGGAACCCCCATGGGAAAATACTTACTTAAGCAACGCAGACGCTTTTTTCAAAGCATCTTCCAGACTTAAACCCAATGTTTTAAGGGCCTCAGTCGCTTTCGTTTCTTCTTCTTCAGATACTTCCTTACTTTGAACCTTTTTGAGGTTCAGACGAAGCACCAACAGAAGCAAATTGTCTTCTTCTGCTTTATTCATTGATAGTACTCCCATTATGTTCATTATTCTTTTTATTAAATTCTATAATATCCGCGACGGTTTTTTTAATGGCAAAATCACCGTAAGCAATCCGCCCGCCTTGGGCCAAAGGCTTAATCCAATCATTATTTTTTCCATTTTTAACCATGAGGCGGGAAAGAATGTTGAAAGCATCAATAGTGGCATTATGAACTCTAGATCGCGCCGCATCAATACTAGCATAACCGCTCTCATAATCTTCCTCAGATAGCTTTCCATTAGCGTTATCCGTAAACAATTGATTGAATTGGAGAACTACTTCCGTATACTGGTAACAATATTTTCTCAACTCCTCTAGATATTCCTGTAGCTGTTCATTGCCGGCGCAATCATTCTCAATCTGCCTAAATGAGCGGCTAATATTATCCATTTCGGAGCTTACTGGCTGCTGGGCAACCAATTTATCAACGGAGTCTTTATTACTTTCTACAAAATGACCGATGGAAAACATAAGCTGATTTAAATATTATGTAAGATACAATAGCAAAAAATTGATAAAATGTCAATAGTAACAAAAAATAACCACTCCAAAAACCGCCTTTTCATAAATTTTCCCTAATATTTCAAGAATATAGTTTTTTATTTTTGAAAGGGATTAAAGCGCAAACAACCGCTTCAGCATAAGATTTGGTCCTAGTAATAATATTCCCGGTCAAAATGCCGACCGCGCCATTTTTCTGTTTAGAATTTTTCTGGCCGAAAACAATATCATCAGCCTCGCCCAATTCTTTGCCTTTCTTAATTAATTGCCTAATTTTCTCGGGCAAATAAATAGTACAGGTCTTCCCTTTACCGACTACTCCCTCGCGCGACTTTATAACTATCCAGGCATAGGCCTCCATACCGCCATGTTTTTCTTCTATACCGCCCTCCATACCAACATAGAAATCAGCTTTTGGATTAGCTCTTTGAATTATTTTTATTCTATTAATAGCGCCCTGCAAAGCCTCGGCCTCGTTCTGCGGCTGATCGCTAACGCCGGAAGGTGCTGAGACCGCTTCAATAACAAATTTTTCCTTAGGGAACATTTTACTAAAGCCAATTAAAGCAGCTTTAAGTTTAACCGGATTTTTTGAGGCAACTATAATTTTTTTCATAATGATTATTTTTAAACCAGCTTAACTTTCTACGAAAGCCTAATCTTTAATATATTATATCATAATAGCTAGAGCAAATAAAAAACCTGGATTATTCATCCAGGCTTCGGGTTTCTATTTCAAACTAAACCCTTGAGTTCGTTCATAACTTCTTTAACTGTTTCAATCCTTGTAATCCGGTAAGCGTTTGCGCCCCCGGTATACAAATCTTCCTCGCCGATGTTATGGCCACAAGAAGCACCAAGACCATTACAGATGCAAAAGAAATCTTTGTTATTATTTTTAGCCGGACAAATTGTATATTTGCCGTTAGCATCCCTTCTCAATAAAAATCCTTTATCGCAAAGGGGTGGACGACCGGCCAAAAGATGGGTTTTATACATCGGAGAATTGGCCAAGACTCTAAATAATAAGCCACAAGGTGAACCGGACGAAACAATAATATCATCAGGACTATTTGTTTCAATAACGGCCTGTTTATAGGCGTCACTAGCACTTGATTCTTTAGTCGCCATAAAACGGGTAGCCATCTGCACTCCATCTGCTCCAAGAGCTATGACGTCTAAAATATCTTGATTAGTGAAAATGCCGCCTGCGGCAATAACGGGAAAATTACCATTAGCTTGGGCGACTTTTTTAATTTCGGGCAGAAGTGCTTCCATGCTATATTCGGGCTTGCCGATTTGATCGGCCTTAAAACCAAGATGACCACCGGCTTTATCCCCTTCAAAAATAGCTGCCGCTAATTTATACCCCTGCTCTGCCCATTTATTCCGTTTCCATTTTTCAATTATTATAGACAGTGCTCTAGCGCTGGATACAATAACCGCAATAAATGTTTCGTGGGGATAATCCATAACCGGTAAATCGCCAATTAGACCAGCGCCAATGGTAATGAAATCAATCTTATTATCAATGGCTGATCGGATTGAATCTTGATAGTCGCGCTGTACGGCGACCATAACGTTCATGCCTATTACCCCATTTGGACTCAGTTCTCTGGTTTTTTGGATTTCTAAACCAACGGCCTCATAGGTTGAAACTGCTCGATTAAGTCGGTCTGACCAAATCTTTCTAATACATACAACCGACAAAATTCCAGCCCCGCCTTCGTTAGCGACGCTGGCTACTAATTCAGCCAGAGATACTCCGGCCCCCATTGGACCCAAAACTATCGGAACAGGCACTATTTTGTTGCCAATCTTCAAGCTTGGTAAGACAGTATTTTGCTTTTCCATACTACCTCCTAATGTATTTTATTTGTTAAATAACTACTTTATTTAAATTTAATAAGCACCATATATTATAGATTAAGTCTACTTAATCTCCGTGATAAGTCAATAATGGAAATAATCTAAATCAAAAAATAAAAAAGACTGTTTTAAAAAATATAACAGTCTTTTAACGCTCTAAAGTTGCAAATCTACGACCGGAAGTACTAGGCACAAAAAATACGCGAGCTGGGATAAAATGCCTTTCTAAATCTCCGACCATATCATTGAAACGAGTGGCATATTGCCCGTCAAAATGGCTCATCAATTTACTTCGAGCCAGCTCTCTTAAACAAAAAAACCCATCTGGCCCATTAAGTAATCCTAATATCTGCTTTTTGATATCGCCTCCGTAATCCAGGACGGGACCAAAATTCAGATATTCAGACTTTTTTAAGAAAATAATGGGTCTATTAAATAAGAGCCACTCAAATGATGAGGAAGAAACTACGCCCATAAGCACAGCTCTGTCTCTCATGTGTTCTAGCACGCCTTTGGGGCATCTAACCACTTTAACTAGTGAAGGGTCCATTTTTTTAAACTGGGCACTAATATAATCTGCCGGCATTCCTCTTTGGCTAGAGTGTGATAACTCTATGCGAGGATGAATCATAAAAGTTCTGTCTAGGCCGCTCAAGTCATTGATATAATCACAAATTCTTAAGTCGCCCCTTTCTCTTGTCCAATTTGAAGCCACGAGCACAGAATTAGGAATTATTGGTTTATTATGGAGACAATTATTATTATAAAAATTTTCTCCCTTGGGCCAACCGATGATTTCTACGCGATAATCA
>VMGU01000035.1 GCA_007376745.1 Parcubacteria group bacterium Athens0714_26 | reverse complement strand
GATGATTGCCGGTCTTCTGGCTTTCGGGTCAATAGTTTACGCGGGTATCAAATATATTCTTTCCGCTGGCAACTTTGCCGACCAAAAAGACGCCAAAGACCAAATCACACAGGCCATTATCGGCTTAGTCCTTTTATTCGGCGCTTATGGCGCGCTTTATATAGTTAACCCAGCTCTGGTCAAACTCAAAGAACCGACCCTGGAACCGATAAATCTGCCTATAATAGGAGACCAAAACGGAAACGATTCGGGAAATGCCACCGATAATATAGACTCAACGCAAACCGCAGTTGAACATTGCAAGATAACCCTTAATCCGGGCATCCACCTTGATATTTCCAGCAGCCAAGGCTCGGATTCCTACACCTCCCCACCAATCTGCCTACAGTGTATAGATAACTACCAGCTACAGAAAGGCGTTTGCGTAGAATCATGCGCTCAAGGATATACGCCCAAAGACGGGAAATGCGAGCCTGTTACGTATTAATAATTCCGACCAAAAAATAAAATTATGATTGTTAAAAAATATATAAAATTTATTTCGCTAATACTGATAGCCGTAGGAATAATATGGGGCGGCATTTATTTATGGAAAACAATGAATACCCCGGGCAGTATTTTAAATCCTCAAATAAACAAACAACCCGACATTACCGATTTATCTTCAAAATTAAAAATGGTTTTTGATGATAAAATTTTTGATTATTGGATAAATTCCAAAAACAACACCATTTATTATCTAGGCGACTCCGGACAGATAAGTAAAATTTCCGCCTCCGACACAAGCCAAAAAGGAGAAATTGTTAATTCTCAAAATATAAACCAGCTAAACAAAGTTATGCCTTCGCCGGATGGCGCGATGGCTGTGGCCGAATTTAATTATCCCAAATTGCCAACTTTCAGTATTTTTGACACCGCGACAAACGCGTGGCAACCGCTTCCTCCTAATATTATCGCGGTTGCATGGTCTCCGGATTCTAAAAAATTGGCTTATTTGGAAAATAAAGATAACACGGGACGAATCGCGATATACGACATCGCTTCCAAAAAAACACAGGAGGTTATTAAAATGACTCAAAAAGATTTGGGGCTGTCATGGGTTAAAAATGACGAAATGCTTTTTTATGAAACACCTTCGGCAAACATAGCGACTTCACTATACTCACTGAACACGACCAATAAAACAATCAAGCCTTTAATAAAAGACGAGTACGGTCTTACCGTTAATTGGTCTTTAGACGGTAAATTCGGCATTAAACTGATTAATACCAATAGGGTGCCGTCTTCGGTTTTAATAGACGCCAGCGGCAATGAGTTAGCTAGCCTATCATCACTCTTGTTACCGCCCAAATGCCAGATTCTGGAAAGAGCAAAAATATACTGTGGTATTCCTAAAACCATACCTGGAGGAATCGCTCTGCCGGATGATTACTATAAAAATGCCGTTTACTTCCAAGACGAACTATATTTGATTGATTTGGCCTCCGGCAAAGCTTCGGTAATATTCAACAATAGGGACAATGTCTTAATTGACGCGAGCCGCTTAACCGTAAACAACAGCCAACTGCTATTTATAAACCGCTATGACGGCAAATTATATTCACTGGATTTAAAATAATAAAATAATACAAAACTACGAATATATACGAATACCGCGAATATTATACAAAACATCACTGTCTTCGCTATTACACACAAAATAGCGCTTAGCGACACAATAATAACCTTATAACAACTTTATCACCACTCGTCTCGTGGCGCCCTCACCGATGCTCTCGGTTTTAATATCTGGTCTTGAAGCCAGCTCCAGATGGACCAATCTTCTTTCGTAACCGTTCATCGCCGGCAACTCCACCTGCTCGCGGTTTAATAAAACTTTTCTGGCTGCGGCTTTTGCCAACTCACCGATTAAACGCTCTCGTTCGCGGCGATAATTATTAATATCCAAAATAAAAACCCCTTCCTTACCCGCAACCGTACCAGCGGTTGTCTGCGGGTCACCCGAATTATCCGGCGTATTAGTTTTTTTAGAAATTAATTTAACCAGATGCTCAAAATCAAAAATTAGTTTCGGCAAAAATTTATTCACATCCACATCATGGATAAAAACCGAAACGCGTTTGTTCCCGGCGTCGGCATCAATGGAAAAATCATTAAACCCGCCTATTTCCAAAAGTTTTTTAATTGTATTTTTTAAATCTTCCATAAATTTTACACGTCTATTTTAACTTTCTTATTAATATATATTTGCTGCGCAACCGAAAAAATGGAATTTGTCAGCCAGTAAATGCCGATTGCGGCGGGTAACTTCCATAAAATAACCAGCGTGATAATCGGCCCCATAAAAACCATTTGCTTGCCTATTTTTTCCGCGCCGCTTACCGGTTTGCCGGGCTCGCTTTTAGGCAGCGTCAAATAACCTTGAAAATACTGGGCTAAAGCAGCCAAGCCAACAATTATTATATTGCTATTTCTAAGATCTATCAAGTCAAAAGATAAAAGCTGTAAATGATCTGGCCTCGAAACAAAACCATATAAATTATCCAGACTAAACTTAGAAAAATTAATAAAAAGACTATAAAGCGCAATAAAAACAGGAAGTTGGGCAAAAAGCAACAAGATTCCGGAAAAAGGATTAACTTTATGTTGTTTATACAGCTCCATCATGGCCTGCGCTTGTTTTTCTTTGTTGTCTTTATGGTCGTGCTGAATTTGCTGAAGCTTGGGCTGGATTTTCTGCATAATCATCTGGCTTTTGGCGCCTTTATAAAATAAAGGGACGAGTGCCAGCCTTATTAAAATCGTAAGCAAAATAATAGCAACTCCCAAATCAGAAAAAGCTATAGTCTGATAAAGAAAAATTAAAATGTTAAAAAGAAAATATAAAAAACTTTGCCACATATTATTATTTTAATTCAAAAAAACAATTTCCCTAAATCGCTTATAAAATCTTTTTTTTCTACCGACAAAATTCCGGGGAACGCAATTATTAAAAAATCTTTATTTTGATTTGGGTTTTGGACAGGCAAAGAATTATTTTTAAAAAAATTAAAAATCTGCCTTTTTAATTTATTGCGGTCTACGGCTCTAGGGGCCACCTTTTTACTGATTACCGCGCCGAAACGGTTAAAGGCCAAAGAATTAGCAAATATTTTTAGTAAAAAATAACGGCTTTTATAACTTTGGCCGCGTTTCCCGATAACTACCTGGATAGGCAAACGGTATTTTTTAGCCAGCATACGATCGCGTAGAATTAAAAAACTAAACCGTCAGACGATGTCTTCCTTTTGACCTTCTTCTGGCCAAAACCCGCCTTCCGCCCGGCGTCCTGCTGCGCTTTAAAAAGCCGTGAGTTCTTACTCTTTTTTTCTTTTTGGGTTTATAAGTAAGCGACATAACAAAAGAATATCAAAAAGGGCGAGGAAAGGCAAATAAAAACAGCGTTAACCCTTAAAAATCCCGATGTTTGCAAATTTATTGTTTAAAGCAGATAATTTTAGGTAAATCCCGCACACACAAGACAAATAAAAGTTTTCCACAGAAAATTAACATGTTGTTCTATTGTCCCGCTTTGACTATTCCCGCCACAAAACTAAACTTAGTCTTATACGTCATAAAATTTAAAACAGCCGAAGAATTTTTATTAAATTATCTTTAAATAAATTATGGATTTATCACAACTTTGGCAAGCGGTACTCGGCGAATTAGAATTACAAATATCCCGGCCTAATTTTGTGACCTGGCTAAAGAATAGCCAGCTCCTGGACAAACAGGAGGGTGTCGTTTTTGTCGGTTTACCGAATAATTTCGCCAAAGAATGGGTTGAGAACAAATATAATAAAATTATCTTGGCTTGCTTGCGCAATATTGACTCCAGCACCAAAAAAATAGAGTATATCGTAGACAATAAAACAAACACATCGTTAAAAAATAGTAAAATAAAAAATAGTTTGCCTAATAAAAATATTTCTGATGCCCAACTTTCTTTTACCGAACTTAAAATCGACCCCGAAACCAATCTTAATCCAAAATACTCTCTTAACTCTTTTATTGTCGGTTCATCTAACGAACTCGCTTACGCGGCGGCAACTGCCGTCATAAAAGAAGTGGGTAAAAAATACAATCCGCTTTTTATTTATGGGAAAATAAAATACGGGTTAAATACGTGTCGTCGGAAAAATTCACCAACGACGTGGTATGGGCGCTAAGAAATAAAAGAATTGAGGACGTAAAAGAAAAATACCGCCTAGTAGACGTTTTAATTATTGACGACATACAATTCATAGGCGGAAAAGAAAAAACAGAAGAAGAATTTTTCCATACCTTTAACGCTTTATATGAAAACAACAAACAAATCATTATTTCTTCCGACAGGCCGCCTAAATTTATTCCCACACTTGAAGAACGCTTAAGATCGCGATTTGAAGGAGGTATGATAGCGGATATAAGCTGCCCAGACTACGAATTAAGAATGGCTATCTTAAAAACCAAATTACAAGAACGCGGCTACTCCCTTCCGGAAAACATCGTCAATCTAATCGCCTCCAAAATACAGAAAAACCTTAGGGAATTAGAAGGTGTTTTAAATAAAATCATTTTCTACCTAAACACCAAACAAATTGAGGTTTCCGTTAAATTAGTGGAAGAAATTATTAACGAAACCAACCAGCAGCCTATAAAAAACATTAGTCCTACCCAAATTATGAAAGCTGTTTCAGATTATTTTGAAATATCAACCAATGATTTAATAGGAAGGAGTAGAAAAAGTAATATAGCCGAACCTCGACAAATCACCATGTATTTATTAAGAGATGTTTTGGATATGTCTTACCCGTGTATCGGAGAAAAACTCGGCAAAAGAGACCACACGACCGCCATTTACGCCTACAACAAACTAAACCAGGAAATTAACCGCGACCAAAATTTAAACCATAAAATATTAATGATAAAAGAAATGATTTATAAAGAATAACTTGTTGATAAGAATGTGTATAAATAGTTGAATTAATTGTTTATAAAAATTGATATTTATTTTTTAAAAAAATATTCATTACTTTATCCACAACCAACACACACTATGTGTAAATAATTTTTCAAGATTATATATAACTAATTCGATATTATTAACAGATTTTAAAAACACTACTACAACTAATTATATAAACTAATGAAAATAATTATATTAAGAGATAATTTAAAAGAGGGGTTAAATACCATAGGGCGGGCAATAACTGAAAATGCTAATTTACCTATTTTAAAAAATATTTTAATTAAAACCCATAATAATAAAATTAAATTAGTCGCTACAAATTTAGAATTAGCTATAACACATTTAATATCATGTAAAGTGATAGAGGATGGAGGGGTAACTATTCCATTTTCGGTTTTAAATAATATCGTGATTAATTCTGATAGCGAGAGGATTAATTTAGAGTCAATTAATAATAATCTTATTTATAAGACTGATAATTATGAAGCTAATATACAGGGATTAAGCGAGGATGAATACCCGATTATTCCTAAAATTGATAATATTGAAACTTGTATTAAAATAGACGCCACGATTTTTAAGAATTCATTATTAAAAGTAATTAATTCCGCTCAGGTATCGGAAATTCATCCAGAAATAAGCGGTATTTTATTTAATTTTCAAACATCAAATTTAAAATTAGTGGCAACTGATAGCTTTCGTCTGGCCGAGAAAACATTATTCGAAAAAGATTACAAATCAAATTTACATAAGGGTTTTAATGTTATTATTCCTCTTAAAATAGCGCAGGAGGTGATTAGGGTTGTTCCCGATGGCGAATTGGTTATTTGCGTGGACCTTAATCAGGTTTTATTTAAAACCGACGGCGTAGAGCTTATTTCTAGGGTTATTGACGGCAATTATCCTAATTATGAGCAAATAATCCCGAAGGAATTTGAAACCGAATGTTTATTAAGTAGGGAGCAGTTTTTAAATGCCGTGAAGCTTGTAAGTAATTTTACCGGTAAGGTTAATGATATTAAAATCAAAACAACCGAAGGCGGAAAGTCTTTGGAGGTTTTTTCCAACAATTCATATTTAGGAGAAAATAAATATTTAATCCCGGCTAAAATTAAAGGGGAAAACTTCAATATTTCTTTTAACTGGAGATATTTAATGGATGGCTTAAAAAATTTTGATTCAGAAGAACTTATTTTTGCCGTAAATAAAGAAAGGCCGGCGATTCTTAAATCCGGTCAAGATTTTTCCTATTTTTATATCTTGATGCCGATTAAAGAGGGTTAGCCGGCGTTTGATTGTTTGTGATTCTGTTATTTAAATAATATTAAAGAAGATTCTTTGGTGTTGCCTAAGACATCAAAAACTTTAATTTTTAAAGAATTTTGTAGATCTATAGATGCCGGAGAAAAATTATAATTTAAGGCATATTTTTTTACCGGATTAACGGATTGGGAAGATATTAAATTATTATTGAAGTAGATTTCGATTTTATTGATATCAAATACGGTTTCGATATCCGCTTGGATATTGATATTGCTGTTTTGTTTTATGAAGGCGCCTTTTTGAGGGGAAATCCAATTAATGTTGGGCTGGTAATTTTTTGTTTCCAGCTCGCTGATATTACCGCCCGGCGGCAGCTGGTTATAGGTGGCGTCGAAATTTGGGATATTGTTTCTGGCCCACAATAAAACCGGTTGCTCCCAATTATTAAACTGGGGGTCGTCTTGGGGATTTTGAGGAGTCGGTCCCTGGGGATTATTTTTATCTATGTAAAAAAGAATATCGTGAACTTGCGGATATGTTTTGTCGCTGGTTTGGTAATTAACAATGTAGTCGCCGCGCAACATGGTTTTATTGCTGAATACGGGGTCGGGTTTGGTGAAGGTGGTTAACGGCTTGTCTTTTAGCGCTTCTTTCATAAATGCGCCCCAAATAGGAACGGCGGCCAATATACTTCCTCCTTGTTTTTCCATGGCGGTATTATTGTTGTTGCCTGCCCAGACTCCGACTATCAAATTAGGCGTGTAGCCCATAGCCCAAGCGTCGCGGTAATCGTTGGTAGTGCCGGTTTTAAGGGCAACTTCATGGCCGGGGAATATTGTTAGCGGCAGGCTGGCAGAAAATAAAGCCGATCTTGCGTTGACGTCGGATAAAATATCGTTAATCAGGCGCGGATATTGAGGGTCAATTACTTGTTGAGGGTTATCTGTATATTTTTCCAGAATATTATTTTGAGAATCCGTGATGGACAATATCATTGATTGACGGCGGCTTATTCCTTCCTGGGCAAAAACCGAATAAGCATTAGTTAAATCCATTAAAGTAACTTCTCCTCCTCCGAGTACCAGTGAAAGGCCATAGCGACTGCGTTCCGTGAGGGTTGTTATGCCGAAATCTTTAGCGGTTTTTAGGGTATTGTCTATACCGGCCAGATACAATGTTTTTACGGAGGGTATGTTTATGGATTGCGCCAAGCCATTTCTTAGGTTTACCGGACCCCTAAAGTAACCGTCAAAATTATGCGGGTGGAAACACTGGTCATTGTTGTTGGAAAAATCAACAACTATCGGGCAATTTGGATTATTGGGCGCGAATTCGGCGGGTAAATCAAAAATCATTGTATCGGGCGAGTACCCTTTTTCAAAAGCCGTTACGTATACAAATGGTTTCATGGCAGAACCGGGTTGGCGAAGGCCTTGGACGGCAACGTTAAAGTTGCCTTCAAATCGGCAATCCTTGCCCGGCGTGCAACCCGTTGGTTCAGGAGCCGCAAAATAATCTTTAGAGCCTACCATGGCCAAAACTTGTCCAGTGGTGGCATCTTCCGAGACTAGCGCCGCATTATATCCTTTATAAAGTTCTCTATTTCTTTCGGCGCCATCCTTTACCGTTTTTTCCGCTAATTGTTGTAAATTCCAATCAAGGGTGGTTATGACGTTGAGTCCCGCGGTAGTTATATAATCTTCGCCGTATTTATTATTTAAATAATCTTGAACCGCGAGAACAAAATGCGGCGCCTTAAGGCCATTAGCGCGCGGCGCGAATTTAAGCTTTATTTTTTGAGCCTTAATTTTTTCCGCTTCGCTTATAAATCCTAATGAGGTCATCTGATCTAAAACATAATCTTTTCTTTCCAGAGATTCTTTTAAATGGGAACCGTACGGGGAATAGTAGCTGGGCGCCTGTGCTATGGCGGCGAGTAAGGCGGTTTCTGGCAGGGTCAGGTCTTTGGCGGATTTTTTAAAAAAGACCTGGCTGGCTGCTTCTATGCCGTATGCATTTCCACCGTAAGGTATCTGGTTGATGTAAAGGCCGAGGATTTCGTCTTTGGTATATAGTTTTTCCAATTCAATCGCGACTATTAATTCTTTTATTTTACGCGCTACGGTTTTTTCTCTGGTTAAGAAAGCGTTTTTGGCGAGTTGTTGGGTGATTGTGGAGCCGCCTTGCACGACTTCGCCCTTCAGAAGATTGGCGGTTACCGCGCGCACGATGGATTTCCAATCAAATGCAGGGTGATTATAAAAGCTGGCGTCTTCAATCGCCAGCGTGGCCTGTTTTACGCGCTCGGGTATTTCGGCAAACGGCAGAACCGTGCGTTTTTCTTCGCCGTGAATTTCATAAAGCAGAATTTTGCCGGTGCGGTCGTATACCTTGGTTGATTGGATGATTTTTCTGTTGTCTAGTTGTTTGGGGTCGGGTAAATCTTTTAAGGAAAAAGCAAAAAATATTAATCCGGCCGCGGCGATTAAAAGAAACGCAAATAATATAAAAGAGAATATTTTAGATATTTTTTTAAAAATCGTTTTAGTCTTTGTGTTCATATATTAAAATTATAACATTTATGAATTTGGCGGCATTAAAATTATGGTGTGAGAATAAAATCGCCCCGGTAAGTATCGGGGCGATAAATAAGATTTAATTTTAATATTTAATACGAATCTTCCGACAAGTTGTCGATTTCTTCATTTAATTCGTCGGTTTCCAGTAAATCTTTGCTTTCGTCCGGCGCCTTACTTCCTTTTTCTTCCTTGGTCCATTCTTCGGGCTCTTCTTGCTGTTGCGGCCATTTGACGTCAGTGTCATTGGCGTTCCAACTGCCATTTTTCTTTTTCCCTAATTTTTTTCTCATTGATGGCTAGTTAAAATTTTAGCGACCTTTTTATTTTTTAACGTAAATTATTAATTTCAAATTGAAGTATATACAAGACAGAAAAGATGTCAATATTTGTTGTTGGCGGTGGTTATGGCGACGGCCAGGGCATCGGTGGCGTCATCGTGGCCTTTTAGGTAATTTTTACCGAGCCCCAGCAATATCGCGACCATTTTGGCTACGGATTTTTTGTCGGCTAAGCCATAGCTGGTGACAGCCAGTTTTATTTCAGAGGGGCTGAATTCTTTAATTGGAATATTGTGTTTTGCGATTTCTAAAATCAGCGCGCCGCGCGTCTGCGCCACCTCTATGCCTGTTTTAATATTTTTAACGAAGTAAAGTTTTTCGATGCCCACTAATCCGGGTTTATGTTTTTTTATCAGGCTTTCCAGTTTTTTAGATGCTTCCAGTATCAGCAAATCGGTTCTTTTACGCCCGATTTCAATGGTGCCATAGTCAATCAATGCCAGTTTTTTATCATTGGATATGATTCCATAACCGATGTGGGTGCTTCCTGGGTCAATGCCTAAGATAATCATAAAAAATTTATAGTTTAAATTTCGGCGCTGGTGGTGATTTTTAAAACGTCGTCGTGGCCATCTAATTCGCTTATTAATTTAGTGAGTTTTTGTTTAGCGTCCTCTGAAACCGCCTGGGGAAATTTTGCCGCCCATTTCATGTTGGTTTGCGCCGACGGAGGATTAAAAGACCAGAGTACGCTTCCAGGGGTGGCTATTTTGGCATTGTTTTCGCTTAAAATATTTTTTATTTCGGCGATAGAACGATTTTTGCTGTCGGTAACAGCTTCAATAATCAGGGCTGCTCCTTCTGGGCCATAGGCCTCAATAACTAAATCCTCCAGATTTTTTTCTTCCGACGCCTTATTTACCGCGCGCTCAATGTTTTCCGCGGGTACGTGGTTTTCTTTGGCAGTTTCAATGGCCGAGCGCAGGCGCGGATTAAACTGCGGATTGGGCTCGTTCTTCGCGGCAATGGAAATGGCGCGCAAAAGCTTGGAGAAAAGATTACCTCTTTTTTTATCGGTAACGCCTTTTTTATTTTTAATCTGGCTCCATTTATTATGACCGGACATATTGTTGTTTATATTTATTCTCAGCCAGATTGCTTTTTAGAACCAGAATATTTTTACTCCAGCGGTAAAAATTTCTTCTCCCTCGGCGCGCCGGCTCTCCGCTCCGCCAGCTGGCGGAGCTCCGAGGCCAAGCCCAGCGCGCCTGCGGGATGTTCTTCAAAACAATCTGGCTGAGAATAATTAAGCTAGTTAGGCGAAGAAGAGGTATAAATAATGTTATTAATTCTTACACGTAATCATATCAAATTTTATTAATTTTATAAAAATAAACCCCCTCTTGTGAGGGGGTGTAAAGAACGATGGGTTAAGGGATGGTGATTATGGCCGTCAATGAGGTACGACTTTCCGTGGAAGTTTGGAACCATTGGATGGTCGTCGCCGCGGGAGCTTTCTCGAGTTGCTTATTGACAGCGGTTTCTAGTTTGGCTAAAGCGTCTGGTTCTATTAAAACATCTTCAGAAAAAATCATAATTTTCATCCTAATCTCCTTTCTATTAGATTTGTGTTACTGGATTTAGAAATTACCAATAACGATATCGGTAATTTCTGTAATACCACTCGTGATACTCGTCACCGGAAGATTGCAGGTATTTTAACTCTCGTTTTCCAAAAACAAGAGTTATGACTTTTTCCTTTTGACGCCATACCCATGGTTCTACGGTTATAGGATTATAAAAATAAAATCCTACAAACTCTCCATTTTTATAAACTTTTAATCCCAGCGGTATGTATACCGTGGAATTGTTTTGGTTTATATAAAATGGAATTTCCAGTTTTTCGCCGAATTTCAAAGCGATTATTTTTTGTTCGTCGCCTTGTTTGGTTAGAAATCCGTCGCCTTCAGAAAACGGCGTGATGGTTATGTCCGGGCCGGCGTTGTTGTAGATTTTAATAAATCCGCCGTAGCGCGGGCCGATGTATATGCTCGCGCCCTGAATCGGCAGCTTTGCGAAATTAATTGTGCATCCAGCTAAGAGCATCGGCGTCAATAAAAATAACAGTCTTGCGGTTAAAACAACCCATTTTTTCATTGTTAAAGACCTCCTTTGTTAGAAATTTAGATATTTCTAAGTATTTAAATTATAACAAGTTTGTTTGCGTTTGTCAACATTGTGCTGTTGACTTATTGGCTGTTTTGGTGTATTTTAAATTCAGCAATTTAAAATTTAATAATAAGGAGGTGAAGGAAATGGTTGATAAATTGGGGCGGGTAATTCTTGCTGTTGTGAGTGCTATTGTTTTTATAATAATAGCTATGTATGTTGGGGGATATGTTCCTTGGAAAGCCCCCTTTTCTTCTTTGTCTGTGGTTGAAAGAATTTCTGCTTTTTCGGTAGTTCTGTTGGCAATATCGGCGATAGCATTTTTATTAGCGGCTTTGGGCGGGGCACATAATGAAGGAAGAGGTAAGTTCGCCAGCGAGGAAAAGTTGGTTGTCGGTGAGACTTATACTGTTGTATGGCGAGGTCCCGAGATTGTAAGGGGTGGAGGCGGGGGCGGCGGACGATGCGAGTGCCACGTTGTGGTTAGATTAGGCAGAGAAGAAGGCAAGGGAGAATATATATCTGTTATTTGTAGCAAAACACCGCCGGATGTTTTTGTTAAAACACGCAATAAGGACAAACCTTTTGCCGCCGTGACCGTTACTTAGGAAATGCTTCGAGTGTCACGTTTATGGTGGGGTGGGGTAAACCCGTTGGAGCCCCCTCTTTTTTCCAAAAAAGAGGGGGTTTTTCTTGCGCTACCCACAAATTTATTCTACGATAGATATTAATGGATCAGGACAAAGTTGGTTTTATTTTAGCAAAAGAACGCAGGGCCGCGCAGGAGCGCGAGGCTCAAAGAGTGGCTGATAAAACTGGATTTTTTTATTTAAATCTGGCGACTCTGCCTATTGAGACGGAGGCTTTGGATTTGATTGAAGAAGAAAAAGCCAGAGAAATAAAAATAGCCATTATAGAAAAGAAGGGTAATAACGTGGTTGTTGCCGCGTTAAATCCCGAGGATGCCAAAACAAAATCAGAAATAAAAGAAATAGAATCTAAGGGATATAAGTCAAAAATATTCGTTGTTTCTTTGGTAAGTTTGGAGCGCGCCTGGGATTTTTATAAATACCTTGTTAAAAAAACAACTTCTTTGACCGGGCGCATTGACGTTGACAGGAAACAAATGGAAGATCTTGAAAAAAGATTGACCCAGTTGGAAAAAGTCCGCGAGGAAATAAATAATTTTGATTTCAGGAAATTTCCCACTTCGCAGGTGCTGGAGATAATTTTGGCTGGAGCTTTGGCTAATCGGGCGTCGGACGTGCATTTTGAACCCGATGAAAAAAGCGTGAAATTGCGTTATAGGGTTGACGGTAATTTAAACGATGTGATGGATGACCTTTCTACTTTGATTTACGCGCACCTGACTTCCAGGATAAAATTACTTTCCAATTTAAAAATAAATGTACGCGATGAGGCGCAAGACGGAAGGTTTACAATCGGCTTGGGTAATAAAGAAATAGAATTGCGCGTTGCCGTGGCGCCTTCGGAATTCGGCGAGGTGATAGTAATGAGGATTTTGGACTCCGACGCGATAAATCTTAGTCTGGGCGACTTGGGACTGCGAAAAGACGATTTGACTATCGTGGGAGCGGAGCTTGAACGGCCTAATGGCATGATACTTAATACCGGTCCTACGGGTTCGGGTAAAACAACTACGCTTTACGCATTTTTAAAAAGTAAATCTTCTCCGGAAATAAAAATTATTACCATTGAAGACCCGATAGAATATCATCTGGACGGCATTGAGCAGACGCAGGTTAATCCGGAGGCCGATTATACATTTGCCAATGGTCTTAGGTCGCTGATGAGGCAGGACCCGGACGTAATTTTAATAGGTGAAATTCGCGACGGGGAAACAGCCACCATCGCCATACAGGCGGCGTTGACAGGACATTTGGTTTTTTCAACAATTCACGCCAACGAAGCCTCGGGAGCCATTCCGCGCCTGTTGGATTTAGGAGTTAAAGCGACAAGCATAGGTCCTTCGTTGAATTTGGTGATAGCTCAAAGGCTGGTGAGGAGGCTTTGTGATAAATGTAAAACAAAAGAAATATTAAGCGATGATTTAAAAAGCAAGCTGGATAAATTCATTAAAAATTTGCCGGAGCGCGTGGATAAAAATGATTACAAAAACTTTACGATGTATAAGCCGAAAGGATGCGACTTTTGCCATAACTCGGGCTATCGCGGCAGAGTTGGAATTTATGAATTGTTAAGGATAACCAAAGAAACAGAAGAATTATTAAATAAAGGAGCCGGAGAAATAGAAATTCAGGAGTTCGCGCTGAAGCAGGGAATGGTGACTATGCAGCAGGACGGCGTTTTGAAAGCGATTTCCGGAGTGACAACTTTTGACGAGGTTGAGAAAATAACCGGGCCGCTGGAATTTTGATAAAAATACGCGGCGCCGGAAAGCGGCGCCGCGTAACTTGAAAATAAAAAACTTTGTTCTGTGGGCAAAAGTGCCTTTGGGCAAAAGTGGAACTTTTTTAAATAAATTTAAAAAAGATTAGAACAATTCAGAGGAGAGACCTCGCCGAAGCCAAATCTTCCATCTGAAGATAGTTCCTGCCCACAGAACAAAGCTTTCTATGGATGAAATCTATTAGCGATTAGTAAGATACTGTCTATGTATAATAGATAGCATAAAAAAGTTAGATTGTCAATAGGGCTTTAAAGATATGGAAATTAAAAAAAATACAATAAAAAACGAGGAAGATGTGCATATAGATCTGGCGCTGCGGCCGACTACCTGGGAGGATTATGTGGGTCAGGAAAAAGTAAAGATTAATTTAAAGACTATCCTGGATGCTTCTAAAAAACGCGGCGAAACCTCGGACCATTTGCTTCTTTATGGGCAGGCGGGGCTCGGGAAAACCACTTTGGCTTATTTGGTTGCCAGGGAAATGGGCGCCAATATCAAAGTGACCTCG